>CAZLCF010000052.1:0-15280 GCA_964557905.1 uncultured Rikenellaceae bacterium
CAGCAAATACAATTCAGCTTGAGAATGAAGTGTTTCTCATGACAGTATATTCCCCAATCAGTACGAAAAAGAATATCATGATCAGGGAGAGCCAGGGTCCTGTTCTGGAGGAGATCTTCAATACGATAAGCCATTATCTCGCCCTTTTCAGTGTGGGTGAGGATAACAGATTCTACATAATAGACATTAACAGCAAGGTTGAGGAAATTGAATTTATCGACAGGAACGAGGTCATCGGGAAGTGCATTGATGATACATCCCTGGCCGGTCGTGAGAAGCTTCTTGAATTACTGCATTATCTCCGCATCACGGGTGAATCATATAAACTGGCTGCCTCACCGGAAGGGGATGACTCGGAAGGATATTATATGGGATTTATTCTTACCTCGGGAAACATCGTGATCACTTGGGAGCCGGGCCATCAGCAGAAGAAAAGGTATGATATAGATAAACAGACAGCTCTGTTCCAGACTTTCGCGGAAATGCTTCCCATTATAATTTACGAGGTCGATCTGAACGGGAGAGTGATCTATGGAAATCAACTTGGACTGAATCTGTTCGGATTGACCAGGGAGGATCTTAAAAAAAAGATGTTCATTTCAGAGATCTTCCCTGAAAACTCCCAGAAAATGGTGGCGAATCTGGAAGCAATAACTTCACCAGGTGAGGTTTCCAGCAACGAATATACCGTTAAAAGGAAAGATGGCACCATCATTCCTTTTATAACTCATTCGTTTGGGATTTTTCATGATGGCAGGAAAATAGGCTATAGAGGTACAATTATTGATCTCAGCAAATACAAATTGTACGAAGAACAGATCATAAGGGAAAAAGCATTTCTTGAACGCCTTATAGATTCAACGCCCGAAGCGATAGCGATCACAGACGTTAACAACATAGTTTCCATAATCAATAAGGAGTTCACAAACCTGTTCGGCTACACACCGGAAGAAGCCATAAACCAGCATATTGACGAACTGGTAGTCCCGGATGACCTTAAACAGGAAGCTTTAGGAATCGAGGTACTGACTGGTCAGCAGAACAAGGTGGTCATGCAGACTGTCAGAAAAGACAAATTCGGGAACAGGATCAATGTTTCGCTTATTGGAATCCCTGTCATTGTCAATAATGAACCGGTTGCCATAATCGGTATCTACAGGGATATCACCACCGAAAGGAAAAACATACTTCTCCAGGAGATACTATACAATATCTCTTCAGCAGCCCTGAAACAGATGGACATCAAGGAAATTTACCCGACGATTGTAAAGGAGCTGAGCAAAATATGGGATACCAATAATTTCTTTATTGCACTTTACGACAAGACATCTGAAACTCTCTCTCTGCCGTTTTTTGCTGATGAGAAGGACAGTTTCCAGGAGATACCTATCAAGAAAACCATAACAGGCTGGGTGATAAAAAATGACAAATCGGTTCTGCTTAAGGAAAATGACCTAAAATTACTTGAAGAATCGGGAGACATTGAACTTGTCGGTACAGAGTGCAAGGTATGGATGGGTGTTCCTCTTAAAGTGGAAAACAATATCATTGGTGTAATGTGTCTCCAGGATTATAACAATGAGAACAAGTTCTCACATGATGACCTGTATGTCCTGGATTTCATTGCAAACCAGATAGCAATAGCCATCCAGCGCAGGATAATGCTTGACAATCTTATTACTGCCAGGCAAAAAGCTGAAGAAGCCGCACAATCCAAGCAGATCTTCATGTCAACCATGAGCCACGAGATAAGAACACCCCTGAATGAAGTAATAGGAATAACCAACCTTCTCCTTCAGGGTCAGCCTCGTGAAGATCAAATGGATTATATCAAAACACTTCGTTTTTCAGGCAACCAGCTTCTCACTCTTGTTAATGATGTGCTCGATTATAACAAGATGGAATCGGGCAAAATAATCTTTGAACAGACATTGTTCAACCTGAACGATTTTCTTGAAGAAATTATGAGATCCTATTCATTCAGGTCAAAAGCTAAACATCTTGATTTTGAGATCAGGAAAGAAGGTTTTCTTCCGAATGAAGTTATCGGTGATCAAATAAGGCTAAACCAGATACTTTCAAATCTTCTTTCAAATGCGCTCAAATTCACAAACCAGGGCGGCATTACCGTTACAATCAGAGAGCTGGAAAGAAAAGCCGGACAGACTAAACTGGAGTTTTCAGTTAAGGATACAGGAATAGGCATACCAAAGGATAAACAAAATTCCATCTTTGAAAGCTTTACCCAGGCTTCACCGGATACTACCCGGCATTTTGGCGGAACAGGACTTGGCCTTGCAATATGCAAAAAACTGATAGAGCTCCAGGGTGGTATAATAAGAGTGGAAAGTGACCCTGGTTACGGATCAACTTTTACCTTCATCATCACCTTTGGAATTTCCAGGAAAGGTGTCAGCGTCAAAACAGACGAGATCAAAGAATCATTTATTGGTCTCGAAGGTAAACGTATACTCGTTGCGGAAGATAACAAGATCAACTTCTTTGTAGTGAACAAGTTCCTTACAGGATGGGGAGTGATAGTCTCACTTGCCGAAAACGGACAGCTGGCACTTGATGCTCTGGAGAAAGAGGATTTTGATCTCATCCTGATGGATCTGCAGATGCCAGTAATGGATGGAATTGAGGCCACCAGGATTATCAGGAAATCAAATGATCCGAGAATTAACAGTATTCCAATCGTTGCTCTGACTGCAGCTATCATGTCGGAGAATCATGACAAGATTGACGAACTGAAAATCAACGACTACGTCCTGAAACCATTCAAGCCGCACGATCTTTTCGAGAGAATACTAAACCATGTAAGGTAAGGTGACCGGTAACCGGACATTATTTTATACAGTACCTGCTTATATATTCGGTAGCCTTTTTATTCCCGAGTTTCAATGATTGTCTGAAATCATGACAGGCATCTTCGGATTTTCCTGAGTTGAGTCGTGCAATGCCTTTATTCAGCCATGCTTCGGAACTGGATGGATCCAGATCGAGCGACATGCTGTAATCCTTTATGGCCCAGTCCCATGATTTTAAAAATAAATATGAATTTGCCCTGTCAAGATAACACTCAGGATCGCCAGGATGGTACTTAAGGTTTTCAGAGAAGTATTCAAGAGCTTTCAGGTAATCACCGGCAGCCGTTTTAACCTTACCTGCAAGACTTATAGCTGATTTGTCCTCAGGATAAAGTGACAGGTACTTTTCAATGTCAGCCATGGCTTTGCCCGTTTCTCCTGTTTTCCTGTAACACTCAGCCCTTAATATCAGCAAACCGGCATCAGGTACCTCCATATCTATCAATTTTGAGTAGGTCACCGATGCACCTGCAGGATTTGAAGCATCCGTTTGTGCTTTAGCCAGCAGCTTCAGGTACTTCTCGTTGCCAGGATCTGAAGCTGAAATCCCTGTCAGTGTTTTTATCGCTTCTCCAGCTTTCCCTGCCGACAGATTTATAAGAGCACCTGCATACAGTACCTCTTCATTGTCCTTATAGCTGCTCTCAAGCCCGGAGAGTATCTCAACAGCATCATCCCTTTTGCCTGCTGACAGGTAATATTCAATTTCCGAAATTCCGGTTTCCAGACCGGAATACCATTCTCTCTTCCAGAATTGGCGCCATTTCAGACTGTTTTCAATTATGCTGAAGGCAGGATCAAGCAGTATCTCTTTTTCACTTTTCCTGAATGAGGATAAGAGGTTCATTTCCAGGTGATACAAAGAAGCATCTGCATCACCTTTGATTGCATATATCCTTGCCAATCCAAAATCACCTGAATGCCCTGATAGAGAGTTTGCTGTATTATAATCACTTATGGCCCTGGCATAGTCACCTTCAAGCAGGTATGCTTCTGCCCGTTCCAGGTAGAGCTTGCTGTCCTGCCTTTCTCCAATGGCAGAAGTAAGTATCTCAACAGCCTTTGATGGTTCTCCGGTTTTAAATAATGCCCTTGCCTTCAGCAGAGTTTCAAAAGAGGACTGACCGGAAATGATCCCTGCAAAAAATAAAGCCGCAACCAGTAATAACGTTTTCTTCATCAGCTTATGCCTTCATAATCATTTTGTCTCCACTTTGGGTACCTTTGCACCTAATTCAGTAATAACATGGATAAAACCGGAAAGGTGGAACTCTTCCAATCCTAAAATACGCCTCTCAAACACATCACACTGATAAAAGTAAACACCGGGAGACACTATCTTATCTTTATAGGTCCCATTCCAGTTAAGTCTTGGTTCCTGAGTCGAAAATATCAGCAGTCCGTTACGGTTAAAGAGCTTAAAATCAACTTTTTCCACAAGAGCCGAAGTCTTTGCCAGCAACTTATCATTAAAGCCGTCCCCGTTGGGTGTGAAAACATTGGGTATCTCATAGAAGTTACAGGAATCCACACAGACCATTACTGACTTTTCTCCTTCGTTGCCTAACAGGTCAAAAGCAGACACCGTATAACATCCTGAGATTATCTCTCCCGGGTAATGCCTGTAAAGCAGGATGTTCCTGTCATTGATAGTTTCAATCAGTGACAGGTCCTCATTGTAGGTCATTTTATAATAGATCTTATAACCGGCAATATCATCAAAACAAAGAGGATCGGAGATGCTCCATGTTACAGTGTTATAAAGGCTGTCACATTGGCTTGTCACATCTATATCCGGAGGACAAGGAGGTTCATTATCAACCGGGGTGGTGCAGGCTATCTGCGACAGGTTAATAAGGCCTTTGGGCATGTTTTCGGCCAGGTAATCACCATTTGACCTTACATAGTAACAATAATCCTCGCCGTTTACCAGTCCTTTATCAATAAAATTCAGCTGGTTGGTTGTACCAACTGAATCATATTTCATTGTGGCATCATTCAGCCTGAAGAAATCATACCTTGTATTTATCCATGGAACATTCCTGGTAATCACAAACCGGGCTTTCCTGTCGCCCGGGCTTATTGTTATGAACAAAGATGATGCAACTCCCGGTTCTCCAACGAGAAAATCATTTCCCGGTGCTCTGTTCCATAGTTCAATTCTGTAGATATAACCGTACGATTGTGTATTTATCAAAGTATCAATAAATACAGTATCATTCAGGTCAGCTGTCGGCATGGTTTTAATAAGTGAGTACTCTGTTGAGGTAATTCCCTGCGCCCGGTAGATTATGTATTCATAGGGACCCGGAGCAGGAATGGTGTCCAGTTTATCAGGTTTTTTCCATGCAACATATATTGATCCGTTAACCTGATCAGTATTCCTTACGCTAACATTTCTTATTGCCGGAACTCCTGAAACCAGTGTCGAAGTAATCTCGTTTGATGATTTACTCTCAGTTCCGTTGTTATAAACAGCAACGATCCTGTAGGTATATTCCTTTCCGAACTGAAGCCCCTGCCCGTTATCAGAATCAGTATATGTAACAGTATTGCTTCCATTAATATATCCTATTTTGACAAAGCCGGTTGAAGAAGGAATTCCTGCAGTGCATGAATCGGGGATAAATGTTGATGCACCTTCCCTTCTGTATATGTTGAAACCGGCAATTGCGTCAGTTCCGTAGGGCAGCCAGGTCAGCCTTATAAATTTTCCTTCCGGTACTGCATTAACCATTACGGGGGACGGTCCAAGCACTTTAATTGTCATATTGTCAATATCGGAAAGCATCAGCTCCTCGTTATTGTCATCTGATTTAAAAATGATATTATATGGTTGTCCTCTGACTGCATTATAACATGGCACCCACCAGAATCTTGAAGACGATCTTCCGGGTACTGAATCGATCCCTGTAAAACGAGCCCGGCATGTGTCGAAGCTAAAGATTCCTGAAGTCGCTTTAAGGGAAATAAAATCATTATTCCGGTCTGTGGCTGAAAAGACAAAATCAATAGTATCACCCACTTCTGCGCAAAGGCTTTTAAGCGGACCGTTCTCCGGAGGTTTATTATTTGTAATAAAAACTTCGATTTGCATATCCCTGACCACAATCCCAATCTTTTTACCGTATCTCCATTCCTGTATCTCCATTGCAACATTATACTTTCCTGTATCCGCCGGGGTGTTCCAGATCAGGTCGCCGGTAATTGAATCAACACGCAGGTAGTGTGTTGCAGGCGGCAGGGTATAGTTTTCAATGGGTTTCCCGTCTTCACGGGTACATACGGTCAGCTTATATGAGAGGCTGTCGCCATCAGGATCATAGGCAGCAGGATTGTGAATGAATATGAATCCCAGCGCTGCCTTGTCGTACGGGGGATTTAACAATACCGGCGTGCTGTTAAATCCCATTGAAGGATTTACTGTAAGAATGGTAGTTATGGAAAATACCACGTTTACGGAATTAGGTATATTCTGTACGCCGAGGTTCCTGTTCGGATCCTGAACCACTACTTTATAAACTCCCGGACCCGGGAAGGTATGGTCAATTATATAAGTGTTCCTCTGGTAATAGTTGGGAAGTTTGATTTTTTCAATCCTTGACGCAGTTGAAATAGAATTATCACCCCAGTTGACATCAAGCTGAGGTCTGTCAGCAAGACTCAGGGTATATGTAAACGTTGTGACCGTAAAGCGGTATGTCAGATCGGATATCTGCACATAGGTTATCTCGCCTGCCCTGTTATGCGTCGCGGAAAGAACCAGAAAATTGAATGCTAATAGTGTCAGTGCAATTAATCTTTTCATTTTTTTCTACGTTCTGCATAAAAGATTCATGTATATCTCATTATCCTCCATTGCCAGATTTAATAACTTTCCTTTAAGGCGTTTATTGTTTACAATTATATTAACTTTTTCATTGAGATAACTGTTCATCAGATCCTCCGGAATTGACTGGTCATTATAACGTAAACCGGATGGAAAACAAATCATATCGAGAGTGCTAAGGTTTTTAACATATCAATTAAGGTTCAGGCCTAATAATAGCTACAAAAATCAGACCATTTATCACTCTTCCTTGATGCTTACGCGGCTTCTCAGGTAATGCACACTGCCGACTTCTATGAATGAAAAACCGGAACCTCCTGAAAAGTTCCCTGCAAGCACCACGACCAGATCATCATCTTTAAGGTCATGTGCTTTTATCAGTTTTTTCAGTGCAATATGAATGAATTCATCAATTGATTCCCTTCTTTCCTGGTAGCTGGCATAAACACCATAGGAGAGTGCCAGCTCTCTCATAGTCCTGGTGGAATAGCACTGGGCAAGAATGAGGTTGAATCCTCTGATTGATGCCATATCCCTTATTGTCCTGCCTTTGGTTGTATCTGCAATTATTCCTTTTGCATTTATCCTTAGCGAGGTTTCTACTGCCACTTTTGCCAGGTAGGCAGATATTTCCCCGGTTACATTAAGATATGGAGTATCAAGGTATTTTTCCTTGTTCCTTTCCACCTCAAGTGCAACCTTGGTCATTGTTTTTACAGCTTCAACGGGATATTTACCATTGGCAGTTTCGCCGCTCAGCATTATGGCATCAGTCTGTGAGTATATGGCGCTTGCTATGTCGCTGACTTCGGCTCTGGTCGGGCGGGGATTGGTTATCATCGAGTGCAGCATCTGGGTTGCAACAATGACAGGTTTTCTGCAGTAAATGCACCTTGAAATAATCATTTTCTGGATCGGTGGTATTCTTTCATAGGGGATCTCAATGGCCAGGTCGCCCCGAGCTACCATTATTCCATATACCTCATCCATTATCTCAGTTATATTCTCAACACCTTCCTCGTTTTCGATCTTGGCAATGATCTTTATTTCACTTTTATGCTTGTCTATCTCAGCCTGAACATCAAGTACATCCTGCCTCGACCTCACAAATGAATGAGCTATAAAATCCACATCATTTTCAGCTGCCATTTTGATAAAAGCCCTGTCCTTATCCGTAAGTGACGGCAGACAGATCTTTACTCCGGGGACGTTAACGCTCTTTCTTGATCCGATTATCCCGTCATTTAAGGCCTTGCACTTAAGTGAATCACCCTCTTTCTTCAGTGCTTTCATCTCGATATCTCCGTCATCGATCATGACCAGGGAGCCGGGAGGAACCTCGGTGGCAAAGGAAATCAGGGTCACATATAATTCCTTTCCTGATGATATTTTTGCCGGATCGCCAGTCAGCCTGAAAATATCCCCTTTTTTTACCTCTATCGGAGCTGCACAAGCAGTTGTACGGATCTCAGGGCCTTTGGTATCGAGCACAATGGCTATATTATCGGAGACGTCGCGGGTATTCTTGATAATTTTCAGGGCTCCTTCAATACTCAGGTGTGCCGAGTTTATCCTGATGACATCCATGCCTGCATTGTACAGTTCCCTGATAAATTCCGGCTCGCAGTTCTTGTCAGAGATGGTGGCGACAATCTTTGTTCTTTTCCTGTTCATTCCTTATTTACCTGTTTGTCTGTTATTAAAGCTTCTATTGCCAGCCTGTAGCTGTCAAGTCCAAAACCGGAGATTGTACCGGCACAGTTACGGGCTATGAGGCTGGTATGACGAAAATCTTCGCGGGCAGCAATATTTGTTATATGAACCTCAATGACAGGTGTTTTGACTGATGCAATGGCATCAGCAATAGCAACAGATGTATGGGTATAGCCACCGGCATTAAGAATTATGCCATCAGATGAAAAGCCTCTTTTCTGGATTTCATTTATCAATTCACCTTCAACATTGGACTGGAAATACTCAAAAACAATATCAGGATATTGTGATCTCAGCGAATTAAGATAATCATCAAAAGATCGCTTCCCGTACTTTTCAGGTTCTCTTTTCCCCAGAAGATTAAGATTTGGACCGTTAATAATGCTAATTTTCATTTCCGTCAGTTTTCAGATTTACGGCATTGTAAAAATAGCTAAAAATATTTATGACGGGATATTATAATAAAAGAGGTTTCATTTTTGTTACTTTGTTAAAGGTTCGCAAAGGACTACACCTTATTTATTATGAGTCTATCCTGGAAGCAGGCAATTAAAGATTTTGAAACGTACCTGAGGCTTGAAAAGTCGCTGTCGGAAAACAGCATCAAAGCATATACCGATGATGTGCTCAAGCTCGAGGGATTCTTCAGGGAAAATGGAATTGAAAGAGCCCCTGCAGACGTCACTTATTCCGATCTTAAAGATTTCCTTGCCTGGTTTGCTTCTGATAATCAGAATACAAGAACACAGGCAAGAATACTCAGCGGAATAAGATCTTTTTTCAGGTTTCTGCTTATTGAAGGAGAAATAGCAGAGAATCCGGCATCGTTAATCGAATCGCCAAAGATCGGACTCAAACTTCCTGAGGTTCTGTCGGTTAATGAAATTGACAGTATGATCAGTGCAATTGATCTCAGCAAAAAGGAGGGACACAGGAATGAAGCTATAATTGAAACGCTTTACGGCTGCGGATTACGGGTATCGGAACTCGTAAACCTGCATCTTACCGATATTCATCATGGAGAGGGATTTGTAATGGTGACAGGTAAGGGCAATAAGCAGAGACTTGTTCCTATCGGCAGGAAAGCACTCAAGGAGATTGATATTTACATGACTGACAGAAACCGGCTTCCGGTGATCTATGATCAGAACATTCTCTTCCTTAACCGAAGGGGACGAAGGCTTACCAGGTCAATGATCTTCACAATAATAAAAGATCTTGCCGCAAAGGCAGGGATCAGGAAAAAAATTAGTCCCCATACTTTCCGGCACTCATTTGCAACCCATCTTATTGAGGGAGGCGCCGACCTCAGGGCAGTTCAGGAAATGCTCGGACACGAGTCGATACTTACCACGGAAATATATACGCATATAGACAGGAGCTTTTTACGGGATACCCTGATAATGTTTCATCCGCGGGCATGAAGATGTGGTTTCTGAAATTAAATTTTTAATATTAACTTTGCGACTTATTTCGAAAACAAATATTAATTATTCAAACCTGTATAACTATGTCAAAACTTAAGAGAGTTTACTCCTTTGGAAAGAAAACTGCAGAGGGTAAAGCTGAAATGAAGAACCTTCTCGGAGGTAAAGGAGCCAACCTTGCAGAAATGTGCCTGTTAGGACTTCCTGTTCCTGCAGGTTTCACAATTACCACCGAAGCCTGTACAGAGTATTATCAGAATAACTGTACTCTTCATCCCGACCTGATGCCTGAAGTATGGGCCGCAATGAAGCTGACCGAAGAAACAATGAACATGAAATATGGAGATCCTGTAAATGCACTTCTTGTCTCCTGCCGTTCAGGTGCACGCAAATCAATGCCAGGCATGATGGATACCGTACTTAATATAGGTCTCTGCTCAGATACAATTCCCGGATTTCTCAAAAAGACCAATAATCCGCGGTTTGTGTGGGATTCCTACCGCCGTCTTATCATGATGTATGCCGATGTGGTAATGGAAAAAGCTGAAGGAATTGAGCTTGGTGAAGGCAAAGGGATCCGCAAGCAGCTCGATGAGATGCTTGATGAATTTAAGAAACAAAAAGGATATAAATCAGATACAGAGATATCAGCGGATGAATTGAAGTTCATCTCTGAAGAATTCAAGAAGAAAATCAAGGAAATTCTTGGTAAGCCATTTCCGGATGACGCCAAAGAACAGCTTGAAGGAAGTATCAAGGCTGTATTTAAGAGCTGGAACGGAAAGAAGGCAGTATCGTACCGCCGTATTGAAGGCATTCCTGATGACTGGGGTACGGCTGTCAACGTTCAGACAATGGTATTCGGGAACATGGGTGACACTTCAGCTACCGGTGTTGCATTCACCCGCAACCCGGCCACAGGTGAAAACCTGTTCTATGGAGAATGGCTGGTGAATGCACAGGGTGAGGACGTTGTGGCAGGTATCCGCACTCCCAGCCCTCTCAACGATGAAACAAAAAATGAACAGAACAAGCACCTGCACAGTATGCAGGAAGCTATGCCTAAAATATATAAAGAGCTATGTGATATTCGAAACATACTGGAGAAATCTTTCCGCGATATGCTTGATATTGAGTTCACTATCCAGGAGGGAATTCTCTATATGCTTCAGTGCCGCGCCGGCAAGAGAACAGGGACCGCTGCCCTGAACATGGCAATGGATATGCTTTATGAGAAGCTGATAGATGAGAAAACGGCAGTATTGCGTGTTGATCCGGCACAGCTTGATGAGCTTCTTCACCCGATCTGCAACCCTGATGCTGAAAAGAAAGTTAAGCCTGTTGTTAAAGGATTGCCTGCAGGACCGGGAGCAGCAGTCGGAAAAGTTGTATTCACCGCTGAGGATGCAGTAGCTTGGTTCCGTAAAGGAGAAAAAGTGATCCTGCTGCGCGAAGAAACAAATCCTGAAGATGTTGAAGGTATGCGTGCCGCAGAAGGTATTCTTACCGCCCGGGGAGGTATGACTTCGCATGCTGCACTGGTAGCACGCGGATGGGGCAAATGCTGTATTGTCGGAGCCGGTGCCCTTCATGTCGATGCTGATACTAAAACTGCAAAAATAAGCGGAACGAACCTTGTAATTAAGGAAGGCGATCTTCTTACTCTGAATGGTACAAAAGGAGCTGTATATACCGGAGCTATAGCGCTTATGGATGCTTCAGAAAATCCAAGATTCAGGGAGTTCATGAAGATCGTTGACAAACATCGTAAAATGGGTGTCCGCACCAATGCCGATACACCAGCTGACGCTAAAGTTGCACGCGATTTTGGAGCTGAAGGCATCGGACTTTTCCGTACAGAACATATGTTCTATGGAAAAGGCTCGGAAGAGCCATTGTTCCTTCTCCGCAAGATGATCCTCAGCGCAAACGAAGCCGAACGCCGCAAAGCTCTTGACGAGTTATTCAAGTATGTCAGGAAAGATATGAAGGCAACCCTGGAGGCGATGAATGAACTTCCGGTGACATTCAGGCTTCTGGACCCGCCGCTTCATGAATTCGTGCCACAGAGTGCCGACAAGCAGGAAGAGCTCGCAAAAGCCCTGGGTATAAGGAAAGAAGATATCGCAAAACGTGGTGAAGCTCTGCACGAGTCCAATCCTATGATGGGTCATCGCGGTGTCCGTCTTGGCATAACATATCCTGAGGTCACAGAGATGCAGGTGAGGGCAATGTTCGAGGCAACAATGGAACTTATAAAGGAAGGCAAAAAACCTCATCCTGAATTAATGGTTCCCGTTACATGCGATGTTTCAGAACTCGATGTGACTAAGAAAGTTGTCGACAAGGTTTATGACGAGGTTTGTAAAAAATTCGGAGTCAGTAAGATAGAATACAAATACGGTACAATGATTGAGATACCACGTGCTGCACTTCTCTCAGACCGCATGGCAAAGAGCGCAGAGTTTTTCTCATTCGGAACTAACGACCTTTCCCAGATGACATTTGGCTTCAGCCGTGATGATATCGGAGGATTCATGAATGATTATCTTGATCAGAAGATGCTGGCAGCTGATCCCTTCCAGACTATTGACCAGGAAGGTGTCGGCCAGCTGATAACCATGTCGGTTCAGAAAGGAAGAGCTACCAGGCCTGATCTTAAGGTGGGTATCTGCGGAGAACAGGGAGGCGATCCCGCTTCTGTTGAATTCTGCTTCAAAACTGGACTTACATATGTAAGCTGCTCACCTTTCAGAGTGCCGATAGCAAGACTTGCTGCAGCACAGGCATCAATAAAATACGGAAAGTAAATACTGATATTAAATGATTAAGAGGCTGTTCCCGGTCCCGGGGACAGCCTCTTTTCTTTGCATGGCTGCAAACTAACCTGACTTTGTCGTATGAGAACTAACCTTTAAATCATTAATAAGACCTTTGAGATGCGGCTTACCCTACATATTTTTCTACAAAATATTAACTTAAAAACCTGCGCATTAATATTTTAATTACTTTGCGTCGCTTAACATATCAAATGATCCGCAAACAATGATCACACCAAAAGACTTATCCGCATACGGTATACATGATGTGACCGAAATAGTTTATAATCCTGATTATAACCTTCTTTTTGCAGAAGAGACAAAACCCGGCCTGGAAAAACTCGAGAGCGGCTTTATAACAAGGACCGGTGCAATATCAGTTGATACAGGGATATTTACCGGACGCTCTCCCAAGGACAAATATATAGTCCTGGATGACAAAACAAAGGATACAGTCTGGTGGAAGTCTGATAAGGCTAAAGTATCTGATAATAAACCAATTTCCCGTGAGGTATGGCAGCACTGTAAAGATATTGCGGTCAGTCAGCTTTCAGGAAAAAGGCTCTTTGTTGTTGACTGCTTCAGCGGCGCCAACGAGAATACAAGATTAAGAGTCAGATTTATTATGGAAGTAGCCTGGCAGGCACATTTTGTAAAAAATATGTTCATCAGGCCTTCCCCGGAAGAACTGAAAAAATTCAAACCCGATTTCGTAGTGCTGAATGCTTCGAAGGCCACTAACCCGGAATGGAAGGCACAAGGACTCAACTCAGAAAACTTTGTCTTTTTCAATCTCTCTGAGAACATGGCAGTGATAGGTGGCACATGGTACGGGGGAGAAATGAAAAAAGGCATTTTCTCTATTATGAATTATTACCTGCCTCTCAAGGGAATTGCCTCAATGCACTGTTCTGCGAATGTTGGTAAGAAAGGTGACGTAGCTATCTTCTTCGGACTCTCGGGGACAGGCAAAACAACTCTTTCAACAGATCCCAACAGGGCGCTTGTGGGCGATGATGAGCACGGATGGGATGACGATGGCATATTCAATTTTGAGGGAGGTTGTTATGCAAAGTGCATTAAGCTGAGCAAGGAGAATGAGCCCGACATTTACCATGCCATAAAAAGAGATGCTCTCCTGGAGAACCTTGTTGTTCTGTCCGATGGTACAATAGATTTCAATGATGATTCAAAAACGGAGAATACAAGAGTCTCCTACCCTATTTATCATATCAGTAATATTGTAAAGCCAGTTTCAAAGGCAGGTCATGCCACAAAAGTTATTTTCCTGTCGGCGGACACTTTTGGTGTATTGCCTCCTGTGAGCCGCCTTACTGAAGAACAGACAAAGTACTATTTCCTGAGCGGTTATACTGCCAAGGTCGCCGGGACAGAAAGAGGCATAGTTGAGCCGGTACCTTCATTTTCGGCATGCTTTGGGGCAGCATTCCTTCTGGTCGATCCGATCATTTATGCAAACGAACTGACGAGGAAGATGAAAATGCATGGTACAGAAGCGTGGCTTTTAAATACAGGATGGATAAGAGGTCCTTACGGAACAGGCAGCAGGATTGACCTGCCATCAACACGGCGGATCATTAATGCCATACTCGATGATTCCATAAAGGAGAGCGAATTTATAAATCTCCCGGTTTTCAACCTGAGCATCCCCGTGAAGATCAAAGGAGTCGATGAAAATATCCTCGACCCTGCAAACGGCTGGGAATCAAGAACAAAATGGCATATAGCCGCTACCGATCTTGCATTGAAATTCATAAACAATTTCAGCAAGTTTACCGCAAATCCCGAGACTGCAAGCCTCGTGGATCATGGTCCGGTGATATTATGAACATTATCTATATAATTATTGCAGTAATATTCGCGTACCTGCTGGGATCAATCCCTACGGCCGTATGGGCCAGCAAAGCCTTTCACGGTATTGATGTAAGAGATCACGGCAGCGGGAATGCCGGTGCTACAAATGTTATAAGGGTACTTGGATGGAAAACAGGAATTCCTGTCTTGCTGGTTGATATGGTTAAAGGTTCGCTTGCCGCTTTATTGCCGGTCTTTTTCCACCTTGCCCCGCAGGGAACTGCATCTCTAACCAACCTTCAGATATTGACCGGATTAGCTGCCATTATCGGTCACATGTTCCCGGTTTTTGCAGGATTCAGAGGCGGCAAAGGTGTGGCTACCGCCGGAGGTGTCATTGTAGCAATTCACCCGGCAGTTTCACTTGTGTGCCTGGGGATATTTGCTCTTGTTTTTATCATAACAGGCATTGTCTCAGTATCGTCAATGTCTGCAGGTATTGCATTCCCTGTTCTTCTGCTGACTTTATTTGACACTCCTTCCCTTCTGTTCAAAATATTCTCAGTAGTTGTTGCCGTGGCACTGCTTATAACCCACCGTAACAATATCAAAAGACTGCTTAAAGGAGAAGAGAAGAAGCTTTTTGGGAAGAAACAAAAAACTTAACCTTTAAACCCACACTGCTAAGAAGGAGATCTTTGTAGCACCTGGTTGCACCGTTGTACCGTTGTACCATTGTACCGTTGCACCTTTGCACCGTTGTACCATTGTACCGTTGCACCTTTGCACCGTTTTACCGTTGTACCG
>CAZLCF010000053.1:0-13621 GCA_964557905.1 uncultured Rikenellaceae bacterium
GTTGCCCTCGAAGAGATTGCACGCATGGCTTTTTATACTGTCCTGCTCGGGAAGGATGAACCCGTTGATAAATTCCTGCTTGACAAACACTTCAGCAGGAAACACGGGAAAGACTCCTATTATGGACAGGGTAAAAAATAATGAATCATAAATTTTAATTATGGCAAAGAAATATGTGATCGGAATCGATTATGGGACCGATTCAGTCCGTTCCGTTGTAGTTGATACAGACAATGGTAAAATTGTAGGAACAACAGTATTTGAATATCCCAGGTGGAAGAAAGGTCTCTATTGTGATCCGGCCCTGAACCGGTTCCGGCAGCATCCGCTGGATTACATCGAAGGACTTGAACAATCAGTAACAGGGTCACTTAAAGGTTTAAGCAGGGAAGTCATTGATAATATTGCGGGTATTACCATAGATACTACCGGATCAACACCTGTGGCTGTTGATAAAGAGGGCGTTCCATTATCATTGAAGCCGGGATTTGAAGAAGATCCGGATGCCATGTTCATATTATGGAAAGATCATACTTCCGTCAGGGAGGCTGAGGAGATAAATAATCTGGCCAGATCATGGGGCAGTACTGATTTCACCAGGTACGAAGGAGGTATATATTCATCAGAATGGTTCTGGTCGAAAATCCTGCATGTTATTCGTAAAAATGAAAAAGTGAGGAAACAGGCCTTTTCATGGGTGGAACATTGCGACTGGGTACCAGCTCTGCTCTGTGGAAATACTGATCCCCGGCAAATCAAAAGAAGTCGTTGTGCTGCAGGTCATAAAGCTATGTGGCACCCTGACTTCAAAGGACTACCCGATGAAAAATTCCTGGAAAAACTCGATCCTTTGCTGACAGGATTAAAAGAGCGTCTCTATGACAAAACATACACCTGTGATGTTCCGGTAGGTGAAATTACGCGGGAATGGGCTCTGAAACTTTCACTCCCTGAAGATGTGAAGGTGGGAACAGGTGCCTTTGATGCACACCTTGGTGCAGTCGGCGGCGAGATAAAACCATACCAGCTGATAAAAATAATGGGAACCTCAACCTGCGACATGCTTGTATCACCCATGGAAGAGGTTGGTGATAAGCTTGTTGCAGGTATCTGTGGACAGGTAGACGGATCTATCATTCCCGGAATGCTTGGACTTGAGGCAGGCCAATCTGCATTCGGCGATATTTATGCCTGGTTTGGCAAGCTGCTTATGTGGCCGGTGACAGATATAATATCCAAAATGAAGGGGCTTGATAAGAAAACAAGTGAAAGGATCACTGCTGAAACATCTGACAGGATAATTGCTGAACTTAGCAGACAGGCAGAAAAAATAACTGATGCAGAGACAGCAGTTATCGCCCTCGACTGGCTAAATGGCAGGCGGACACCTGATGCCAACCAGGCATTAAAAGGTGCCGTTGCAGGTCTATCCCTGGGCTCTGATGCTCCAAGGATTTTTAAAGCCCTGGTCGAAGCTACTGCATTTGGGTCAAGGATGATAAATGAGAGATTCATTTCCGAAGGACTAAGAATTGATGGCGTAATAGCAACCGGAGGAGTTGCCAAAAAGAATCCTTATGTTATGCAGATTGTTGCTGACGTACTGAATATGCCGATTAAGGTCGCCACCTCAGACCAGACATGTGCGCTGGGATCTGCAATGGCCGCATCGGTTGTAGCCGGAATCCATAAGGATATTCCTGCTGCTCAAAAAGCAATGGGGAGCGGATTTGAAAAAGAGTATAAACCAGATCCAGTTAAAGCTAAGAAATATAATGTTCTTTATGAGAACTATAAAAAACTGGGATCGTTCATTGAGAATCAATTAACAAAATAAAATATGGGAAAATCACTGGTTGTTTTTTTAATTATCCTTTTTAATGCATTATTCACTGCAAATGCTCAAAAAGAAAATCCTGGTGCTGTTAACCAGATGGTTATTGTTGCCAACCACGTTGGACCGGTAATAAGTAAGGATATATACGGTCATTTTTCAGAACACCTCGGAGCTTGTATATATGGAGGTATATGGGTAGGAACCGGTTCATCCATACCGAATACTTATGGCATCAGGAATGATGTCCTGTTTGCCCTCCGCGAGATTAAAATTCCGAATCTCCGCTGGCCGGGAGGCTGTTTTGCTGATACCTATCACTGGAAGGATGGCATAGGACCGCAGGAGAAAAGAGCTTCGATCATTAACACTCACTGGGGCGGTGTGACAGAAGATAATTCATTCGGAACACATGAATTCATGAAGCTGACTGAGCTACTCGGCTGCGATGCATATATTAATGGTAATGTTGGTTCCGGCACTGTACAGGAAATGGCAGAATGGGTTGAATATCTGACTTCTGGCTCTGAGAGCCCCATGACAAAACTACGGAAAGAGAACGGAAGGGATGAACCCTGGAAAGTCAGGTATTTTGCTATCGGTAATGAGAACTGGGGCTGCGGCGGTAATATGACGCCCGCATTTTACGGAGATGTGATGAGACAGTTCTCAACATACCTGAAAGACTTTTCCGGGAACCGTCTATATCGTGTCGCCTGCGGAGCCAGCGACTTTGATTACCAGTGGACAGAAACCCTGATGAAAGAGCCCAAGAACCGTAATATGTTCCAGGGACTCTCATTGCATTATTATTCAGTCCCCGGCGGGTGGGGCCGCAAGAGCAGCGCCACCAGTTTTACTGAAGATGAATGGTTTGAAACTTTCAGGCTCAATTATGAAATGGACAGGATCATCAAAGGTCACAAAGCTATTATGGACAGATACGATGCGGGAAATACAAAAGGACTGGTTATTGATGAATGGGGCAACTGGTTCCAGGTTGAACCTGGCACTAATCCGGGATTTCTCTACCAGCAGAATACTCTCAGGGATGCAATAACAGCTGCTATTCATCTTAATATCTTCAATCAGCATGCCGACAGGGTAAAAGTCGCAAACCTGGCCCAGGTTGTGAATGTGCTTCAATCCGTGATACTTACAAAGGATGACAAGATGGTGCTGACACCAACCTATCATGTTTTCAGGATGTTCAGAGTACACCAGGAAGCACAGCTTCTGACTACAGACCTCCGCTGTGAGGATTATGTTGTAGGTGAAAGGAAGATACCTGCCGTTTCAGCTTCGGCATCAGTGGACAAGGAAGGCAAAATGCATATTTCACTGGCAAACCTGAATCCGAATAAAGAGATTATGATTACATGCCCTATTATAGGAGATAGCTTTAAAACTGTTACAGGAGAAGTTCTGACAGCAAATGAAATGACTGCATTCAACAGCTTTGAAAAACCTGAAACTGTAAAACCAGTCGTATTCAGCGGTTTCAAATTAAAAGATGGGATCCTGACTGTAACACTGCCTCCCAAGTCGGTGGTTGTATTGGAGCTAAAAAAATAATTGGTTGTGAAATCCTTAATCAGATATCTTGCCGCAATTACATTTGTTATTCTGATCAATTACGGTTGTACCGACAGATCAAAATCCGCTGATTACCCCATTCAGCCAGTTCCCTTTACCTCGGTTAAGCTTACCGATAATTTCTGGGCACCTCGTATCAGGAAGAATGCCTCAGTCACAATTCCAATTGCATTTTCATATTGTGAATCAACCGGAAGGGTAAAAAATTTTGAAATTGCAGCCGGTCTTGATACAGGAAGATTTCTTACAATTTATCCTTTTGACGATACCGATGTGTACAAAATAATTGAAGGCGCTGCCTACTCACTTCAGACAAATCCTGATCCCAAACTGGACGCATATCTCGACACCCTGATTTATAAGATAGGTATGGCCCAGGAGGATGACGGCTACCTGTACACAAACAGGACCATAGCAGAGATGCATGGAGGTAAAGGACTTCATGAATGGGCAAGCCCGAACAGATGGGAACTCGATTCGATACTCAGCCATGAGCTATTTAACCTGGGCCACCTGTACGAAGCTGCAGTTGCCCATTACCAGGCAACAGGAAAAAGAACACTCCTTGACATAGCCCTGAAATCAGCCGATCTTGTTGATAAGGATTTCGGATGGGACAGGGTGAGAGTATATCCGGGACACCAGATCATAGAAATGGGACTGGTAAAGCTTTACAGGGCGACTGGTGATAAGAAATACCTTGATCTGGCAAAATTCTTTCTAGATGTCAGGGGCCCCAAAGGAGACTCGTACAACCAGGCTCACATTAAGCCTGTTGATCAGACTGAAGCTGTAGGCCATTCTGTAAGAGCTACTTACATGTACTCTGGAATGGCTGATATTGCTGCCATAGAAAAGGATGAAGCATACCTGAATGCCACAACCAGGATATGGGAGGATATTGTATTCCGCAAGATGTATATCACCGGTGGTATAGGAGCCACAGGCGGAAATGAAGGTTTTGCAGATCCTTATGTCTTGCCAAATATGACAGCTTACTGTGAGACATGCGCATCAATAGGTGATATATTTACCAATCACAGGCTTTTTCTTTTACACGGAGAGTCAAAATATATTGACATCCTGGAAAAGACACTTTATAACTCAATGCTGTCAGGTGTATCACTGTCGGCTGACAGATTCTTTTACCCCAATCCTCTTGAATCAAATGGTCAGCACGACCGGAGTGCATGGTTCGGATGCGCATGTTGTCCGTCAAATATTGCCAGGTTCGTACCGGCTATACCGGGATACATCTATGCAGTTACAGATGAAGATCTTTACGTAAACCTTTTCATTGCTGGCGATGCAGATATTTCTTTTGGAAGAAATAAGGTAAGAATATCCCAGGCAGCTAATTTCCCCTGGGACGGCAAAGTGGAGCTTTCGGTATTTCCTGATACGGAAAGAAAATTCTCACTGAAAATCCGTATCCCCGGGTGGGCGCTTAATGAAGCGATACCCGGCAACCTCTACAGGTTTAATGATCAGGTTGATGAGTCGTACCGGCTATCGCTTAACGGAGAGACAATAGAAGCGGAATTTGAAAACGGGTATGCAGAAATTGAGCGGAAATGGAAAAAAGGTGACCGTATCGGGATAGATCTTCCCATGCCTGTGCGCAGAGTTGTTGCTGATGAACGAATTAAAGAGGATGCCGGGAAAATGGCGGTACAGAGAGGCCCGGTCATCTATTGTGCCGAATGGCCTGATAACAATACAGGAAATATCCTGAACCTTGTGATTAACAAAGAATCGCCTTTAACGACAGAATTTGTTCCTTCCCTTCTTGAGGGTGCTCAGGTTATCAAGACCAAAGGCATCCAGACAAGGAAAACAATGGATGGTACAATCGAAAAACTGTCTGAAGAACCTGTAACGCTGATACCATATGCTTTATGGAATAATCGCGGACCGGGGCAGATGATGGTATGGCTTCCCGTTACAGTTGAAAGCACAAAGCCTCTAACTGTTGAACCTGAATAATCCAGGATGAATAATATAATTACAGTTGTCTTTATAATCGCCTCATTTTCCTTGTTTTCCTGCAAGTCTGAAAGGAAACCGGATAAAAATTATCATCACGGAGGATTCTTTATTGATGGCATAAAAGGCGATGACAAGAGCAAGGGAGATGTCAAAAATCCGGTTAAGACAATTGCCAGGCTGAATGAGCTGCTTCAGGGTAAAGTAACCAATGTATATATTTCCGGAGGGCAGGTTTATGATGGTACGTTAATCATAACAAATAAATCCGGCAGTGATGCAGATCCAATTTCTGTAAGTTCCGTTGGAGAAGCAAGGGCAATCATTAACGGAGGAAACGGAGAAGCAATAAGAATTGAAAACTGCAGGAATATAAGGGTAAGCAACATTGATATTAAGGGGAACGGGAGAAAAACCGGAAATGTATCCAATGGGTTTTCCCTCGTAAATTCAACAAATTGTATAGTTGAATATATCAGAACTGAGGGCTTCCAAAAATCAGGCCTTGAATTATTTGACTGCAGGAATATACAGGTAAAAAAGGTGCTTGCCTCTGATAATGGTTTTTGCGGAATAAATGTCATGGGATCAGGGTTGAAGCGCTCCGGGAATATCCTGATTCGGGACTGCATGGCTGAGAATAATCCGGGAGATCCGACTATTCTTGACAATCATAGCGGGAATGGCATTCTTGTCGGCGTTTCTGACAGCGTAATAATAGACCATTGCACTGCAACCAATAATGGCTGGGATATGCCAAGGCTGGGCAACGGACCAGTAGGTATATGGACATGGCAGAGCGATCATGTGACAATCCAGTACTGTATCAGCTACCGGAATAAGACTTCCACGGGCGCTAGCGACGGAGGTGGTTTTGACCTTGATGGCGGAGTTACAAATTCAATAATTCAATATTGCCTCTCGTATGAAAACCAGGGTGCAGGATATGGATTATTCCAGTATCCCGGTGCTTCCGACTGGTCAAATAATATTGTGCGGTATTGTATAAGTTATAATGATGCCCGGACAACTAAAGGAGCAGGAAGCATTTTTATCTGGAACGGATCAAATATAAGCAGCCAGTTGACTAGCTGCATGATATATAATAATGTGTTTTATAATTCAGTGGCGCCTGTGATCAGTTTTGAAAATGCATCCGCTCATAAGAATTTTATGTTCTGCAATAATATCTTCCTCTGTGACAGTAATTTCTTTTCCGGTATCAATTCAGGCAGCTCTTTCCTGGCGAATGTGTGGTGGAGTCCAAAAGGGACAATAAACCTTATGGAGTTTCGAAATCTTGCAGACTGGGCTGAAGCTACAGGTCAGGAAATGCTGAAAGGTCAGATCAGGGGAATACAGGCAGATCCAAGGTTTTCTGGTCCGCTGAACCCAAATATTACTGATCCTTATAAGCTTAATACCCTGCGCAGATATATTTTAAGACCTGATTCACCATTAAAGGACAAAGGCATTGATATTAAGTCCATTTCCGATAAGGATCTTCCTGCGGCTGATTTTTACGGGAATCCTGTGCCCCAGGGGATAGCCACTGAAGCCGGTATCAGTGAATTGAAATAGGAACAGTCCCGGATAAGTATTTCAGTCTGTGTGATCAGAAACATAATCAGTCAGATAATAATTACAGATATAATTCATCCGTTAAAAATGTTATTTTTGAGCTGGGGAGTTATTGTAAATGCTTAAGAAATATTATATATATCAACCAACTGTCCGGGGTAATATTGAGGAGGAGTGGGCACAATGCCTGAAACAGATCAGGAAAACCCGGCTGGCGGGGAACAGACCTGTTAAACTTAATATTTTCACTCACCTGCTTGATAATGATACTTACCTTAACGTCAGGGAGAAAATAATAAGATCTGTTATTGACACATTTGAGGACCAGGCACCAGCAATAAGCATTACTGTTCATCCTCCTGAAAAACCATGGACAATAACTGTTGAAGCACTTTTTATTATATCCGGTTCCCGGAATGTAACTACTGAGTTTAATAATGCAATTCCTTATGTTGTAATTAAAACAAAATGGGGGAAAGAGATATGGGGAGCAGGGCTTGGCAGTGGTTTTTTTACAGATGATACCAGGAAAGCCGCAGAAACTGCTTTTAATCAGGCGGTTGATATATTAGGGAAAGAAGATATGTCACTGAATCATATTGTTCGACAATGGAATTATATTGGAAATATTCTGACAATCAGGGACAGATTTCAAAACTACCAGGTTTTTAATGAGGTAAGGAGTGAGTATTACAACCGGTACAGAACAGTTATCGGTTATCCGGCAGCAACTGGCATCGGAATGAAATTAGACAGCGTAATAATTGACTTCTGTGCGGTTATGCCTGATGAATCAGTCCGGATAAAGGGACTCAGCAATCCAAACCAGGTAAATGCATATGAATACGACCAGAAGTTACTGAAAGGAATAAAAGATAGCGGCAAAGTAAAAAAACAACCTCCTCAGTTCGAACGTGCTCTCATGCTGGCATTTGATAAAACCTCAGTACTTTTTATATCCGGGACAGCTTCAATTATAGGACAGGCAACAATAGGGAGGGATGATGTTAATGAACAAACCCGGGTAACCATCGAAAACATAAAAAAACTTACGGATCCGGAGAGAATCAGCCAGGCAATCGGGGAAGGGATACAATATTCTCTGAAGTATAATCTACTGCGGGTTTATATTAAATGCCAGAAGGATTTTGATGTGGTTAAGGCGATTTGTGATGAACATTTTCCTGCAGTGCCGGCCGTTTTTATTGAAGCTGATGTCTGCAGGAACGATTTGCTGACTGAAATTGAAGCAGAAATGCTGCTAAAATATTGAAATAGTTAATAAGGACTTTTGTTTGTTTTTATACGGTTAGGATCTTAGCTTAAAATTTTAACAGGTCAGATGAAAAAACTTCTATTATTTTTCCTTATTGGGCTGTTCCTCGCAGGTTGCTCTTCACAGGAATGGGAGAAAACATCTTCAGGAATAATCGTGAACCTTAAGGGGAAAACCGGTCAGGATGCAAAAAGAATAAAAATGGAGGTTATCAGTGACAGGATAATTCATATCATTGCATCACCCGTATCGGGATTCTCATCAGAAAAAAGCCTGATAGTTGCAGGTAACAGGAACGTCGTTGAACCTGCTTTTAAAGTTGAAGGGGACAAGGACAGTGTAACCATTTCCACTTCAGAAATTAATGCCAGAATCTCGCTTGCATCCGGGCAGATAGTATTTTATGATAAGAATTACAGGACAATTCTTAAGGAGCCGGAAAAAGGCGGGAAATCTTTTAAACCTTTTTCCATTGAGGGCACAGATGGCTTTTCATTGCACCAGGTCTTTGAATCACCTGAAGATGAGGCATTTTACGGACTTGGTCAGCATCAGTCTGATGAATTTAATTATAAGGGGCTGAATGAAAGTCTTTTCCAGTATAACACCAAGGTATCAGTACCGTTCGTGGTTTCAAACAGGAATTACGGAATTCTGTGGGATAATTATTCATTGACAAAATTCGGTGATCCGCGGAATTACTCACAAATGGATCTCTTCAAACTGTATGATAATAATGGCGACGAAGGAGGCCTTACAGCCACATATTATGTTAATTCAGATACAAATAAAATCTTTCTGCAGCGTATAGAGTCAGCAATTGATTATGAAACCCTTACTACTATTAGAAATTTCCCTGCAAATTTTCCGTTCTACAGGTCAGCTATAACATGGACAGGCAGGATTGAACCAAAGGAGACAGGCCTTTATCACTTTAAGCTTTACTATGCAGGATATACGAAGGTATTCATCGATAATGAACCTGTAGTCACCGAAAGATGGAGAACTGCCTGGAATCCAAATACATATAAATTCAGGAGGAATATGGAAGCAGGGAAGCAGTACTCAATCCGTATTGAATGGCAGCCTGACGGAGGTGTTTCGTATATCGGACTCAAAGCACTTAGCCCCCGGCTCTCTTCAGAACAAGGATCACTGTCATTATTCTCCGAAATGGGTGATCAGATTGATTACTATTTTATAAAGGGAGAGAACATTGATGAAGTTATCAGCGGTTACAGGTCAATTACCGGGAAAGCTCCTGTTATGCCAAAATGGGCATTGGGTTTCTGGCAGAGCCGTGAACGCTATAAATCGCAGGCAGAGCTGCTTGATGTGGTAAAGGAGTATCGTAAACGAAATATACCACTTGATAATATTGTGCTTGACTGGTCATACTGGCCTGTAGATTCATGGGGATCACATGAATTTGATCCGAAATTCTTCCCTGATCCAGCCGGAATGGTTGATGAGGTTCACAAGCTGAACGCTAAAATAATGATCTCTGTATGGCCGAAATTCTATTATACAACAGAACATTTTAAGGAATTTGACAATAAAGGATGGATGTACCGCCAGGCTCTAAATGACAGTGTAAGGGACTGGATAGGAAAGGGTTATATCGGTTCTTTCTATGATGCCTATAGTCCCGGGGCACGTGATCTCTTCTGGACCCAGATAAGGGAGCATCTCTATACAAAAGGATTTGACGCCTGGTGGATGGATGCTTCAGAACCCGACATACTCTCAAACGCCAGTATTGATTACCGGAAAAAGCTCACAACGCCAACTGCACTAGGCCCCTCCACTAAATATTTCAATACATATGCTTTGATCAATGCAATGGCTATCTATAATGGCCAACGCTCCGTCGATCCTGATAAACGTGTTTTCCTTCTGACACGTTCGGGATTTGCGGGATTGCAGAGATATTCAACAGCAACATGGAGCGGTGATATCGGTACACGATGGGAAGATCTCAAAGCACAGATCCCGGCAGGGCTGAATTATGCATTGTCAGGAATACCTTACTGGACATTTGATATCGGCGGTTTTTGCGTTGAAGGAAGATATACAAGGGCTCCGGAAGGATCAGAAGACCTGGAAGAATGGAGGGAACTCAATACACGATGGTATCAGTTCGGCTCATTCTGTCCGCTGTTCCGCAGTCACGGACAGTACCCCCTTCGCGAAGTATTTAATATTTCGCCTGAAGGGCATCCGGCGTACAAAAGCATGGTTTATTATGACAGGCTGAGATATTATCTTATGCCATATACTTATTCACTTGCCGGACTGACTTATTTCAACGATTATACAATTATGCGGGCAATGGTAATGGATTTCGGAAGTGACAGGAATGTGGAAAGTATCGGTGACCAGTACATGTTTGGTCCGTCAATACTTGTCGCCCCTGTTTACCGATACAAGGCACGCTCACGTGAAGTTTATCTTCCTGAAACCTGCGGCTGGTACGATCTCTATACAGGAAAATATTTCAACGGGGATCAGAAACTTGATGCAGATGCCCCTTATGAAAGGATCCCGTTGTTTGTCAAAGAAGGTTCAATAATCCCTGTTGGTCCGGAAATACAATTTACTGATGAAAAACCTGCTGATCCGCTGACCCTGTTTATTTATTCAGGCAAGGATTGTGCGTTTACCCTTTATGAGGATGAGGGTACAAATTATAATTATGAGCAGGGAGCGTGGAGTGCAATAAAATTCAGCCTTGACAACAAAACAGGGGAGCTTACGATAGGCGACAGGAAGGGTGAATATAAAGGGATGCTGAATTCAAGGACTTTTAAAATTATTTGGATAAGTAATGAAAAACCGGTTGCTTTTGATCCGGAAGCACATCCCAATGCTGTAGTGAAATATGATGGTAAGAAGATAATTGTTTCAAATAAATAACTGGTCAATAAATATAACTTCAAAATACATAATTAAATGAAAAGAGCTGGTATTCTTATAATGTTGGTAATAAGCCTTTTAGGTTGTCAGAGGACCCCTTCAGGTCTGGAATTGCCAGCACTGATCGGCGATAATATGATACTGCAGCAAAAAACCGATGCAAAGATATGGGGTAAAGCAAATCCGGGTCATAAAATAAATGTCATTGCAAGCTGGGATGCCAGGGCGCAGACCAAATCGGGAAAAGATGGCAAATGGTCTGTCGCCCTTCCAGCCCCGGTGGCCGGCGGACCCTATACAATGACCATTTCATGCAAAGACACCAGCATCATTATTTATAACATCCTCGCAGGTGAGGTCTGGTTCTGTTCAGGACAGTCGAATATGGAAATGCCGTTGATTGGCTGGCCTCCCGTTGACACTGTCATGTACTCAGCCGCGACCATAGCATCAGCAATACTTCCGGAAATACGGCTGTTCAATATTCAGAGAAAAATATCAGTAGAACCCCTTGAAGATTGTACCGGCAGGTGGGAAATGTGCAGTCCTTCGACTGTTGAACAATTCAGTGCGACAGCGTTTTTCTTCGGCAAGAAGCTTTATGATGAGCTGCATGTACCTATAGGATTAATAGAATCGGCATGGGGAGGAACACCTGCTGAATCATGGATATCATCAGCAGCACTTGAGGGTGCCGGAGAATTCCTTGCAGAAATTAAATCAATGAGGGAATCGGCTCCTCTTCAGAAAGAATACCAGGTATGGCTTGAGGGGCATAAACAACTTGAAACAGGAGTTTCCGGCAGCGAGCAGTGGAAAAATCTGAAGTTCAATGATGAGAATGTTCCGTCTGTTGAATTTGATGACAGTTCATGGCCGTTGATGAATCTTCCAATGAAATTCGAAAGCGCCATGGGCGAATTTGACGGCGCTGTATGGTTCCGCAAACAAGTTGAAATACCGGCGAATTTTAAAGGTAAGGACCTTGTTCTTTCATTGGGACCTATAGATGATATGGACCGTACGTACTTTAATGGCAATCTTATCGGATCAACCGAAGAATCGGGTTACTGGCAGGTGGCAAGGAATTATGATATTCCAGGCGGATTTGTCAGTGAGGGTATGAACACTATTTCAGTCAGGGTGCTGGATAACCAGGGTGGCGGAGGCATCTGGGGATTTCCGGGATCAATGAAAATAAGCGTGAAAAACGGTAAACAGGCACCGGTAAACATAGAAGGAGAATGGAAGTATCAGCCTGTCGCTGAGTTGATTGGCAATAAATTCTATGTATTTGACCTTTCAAAAAATGAATTCTCAACTCAAAAGAGGCCTGTATCTATTAGTCAATACGTCCCTGCTGTTCTTTATAACGCAATGGTCAATCCTGTTATCAATTACCCGATAAAAGGTGCTATCTGGTACCAGGGAGAATCAAATGTAGGCAGGGCTGATCAGTATGCAAAAATATTTCCTCTGATGATACAAAACTGGCGGGATGCCTGGGGGATAAAAGATTTTCCTTTCTATTATGTTCAGATCGCACCCTATGTATATGCTCACATTGACTCCACGGAATCTGCTTTTCTGCGTGAAGCCCAGGAAAAAGCTCTTCAGCTGCCAGGTACCGGAATGGCAGTGATTCTCGACATTGCAACTGTAATGAATATCCATCCTCCTTATAAGAAGGAGGTCGGTGAACGGCTTGCTTCGCTTGCCCTTAACAATGACTATGGAATAAAAATGTCATGTTCCGGACCCGTTTATAAATCCATGTCGGTTGATGGCAGAACCATAAAAATCCAGTTTGATAATATTGAAAAGGGACTTGTTGCAAAAAACGGACGTCTTAAAGAATTTGAAATTGCCGGGAAGGATGGGAAATATGTAATGACCAGCGCCGGTATTGTAAATAATGAAGTGGTGGTTTATTCACCTTTGATTTCTGAACCTGTCTCAGTAAGATATTGCTGGCGTAATGGGGCAGAGGCATCGCTCTTCAACAGCGCAGACTTGCCTGCATGGCAGTTCAGAACGAAATAGTGATAATTAAGTTATTGAAAATGAATATTATAGAGTTCCTTTATTAAAATAACATGAAATGAAAAAGACTTTTTATTTTCCGCTGATCCTGGTTGCATTTGCACTTGTCTTTGATGCCTGCAATCAGTCATCCGTAAAAAAAGGCATGGTGCAAAAAGAGAATTACGGAGTGCAAAACGGGAAAGAAGTATTCCTTTTCACTCTGACAAACAAGAATGGCAATGTCCTGAAACTGTCAAACTATGGAGCAAGGATAACCTGGATTGAGGTTCCTGACAGAACAGGGGAAAAAGGAAATGTCACTTTTGGATTTGATACATTTGAAGAAATGATGAAAGGTGATCCGTATTTTGGTTCTGTTGTCGGACGTTATGCGAACAGGATAGCAA
>CAZLCF010000053.1:13721-14905 GCA_964557905.1 uncultured Rikenellaceae bacterium
AAAGGTGATCCGTATTTTGGTTCTGTTGTCGGACGTTATGCGAACAGGATAGCAAAGGGAAAATTCCGGCTCGACGGAACAGAATATTCCCTTGCGCTTAACAACGGTCCCAATTCACTTCATGGCGGTCCCGGCGGATGGCATAGCGTGATATGGAATGCTGAGGTGCAGGAAAATACAGAATATCCCGCAGTGAAATTCACTTATAACAGCTCCGATATGGAGGAAGGCTATCCGGGAAATATGAATATTCAAGTATTATATACCTGGAATGACGACAATGAAATCGTAATGGATTATAAATGTACCACGGATAAAAAGACAGTTCTGAACATTACCAACCATGCCTATTTCAATCT
Source organism: uncultured Rikenellaceae bacterium (assembly GCA_964557905.1). Classification (GTDB taxonomy): domain Bacteria; phylum Bacteroidota; class Bacteroidia; order Bacteroidales; family VadinHA17; genus LD21. Next base: position 14,081 of record CAZLCF010000053.1, read on the forward strand.
TCATGGTGCGGGTACAGGGGACATCCTTGATCATCTTCTTACAATTAATGCATCTGTCTTTACACCGGTTGACGGAACCCTCATACCTACGGGTGAATTGCGTCCTGTTGCTGGAACTCCTTTTGATTTCACAACACCTTATAGTGTAGGGGAAAGAATTAATGAAGATTACGATCAGCTTAAATTAGGTGGAGGTTACGATCATAATTTCGTTCTTGATAATACTCAAGAGGTTGATGCATCCGTGTACGATCCAGTTACCGGCAGGTTGCTGGAGGTAATTACAGACCAGCCGGGAATCCAGTTTTATTGCGGGAACTTCCTTAATGGAAGCCAGACCGGTCATGGCGGCAAACCTCTTAATTACAGATCAGGCTTGTGCCTTGAATCACAGCATTATCCCGACAGTCCTAACAAGCCGGACTTTCCGACAACAACGCTAATACCTGGTGAAACTTTTAAATCAACAACTATCTACAGATTTTCATTCAAGGGTGAGTAATAAGATAAGTTGTGTAATCATATTTGCTAATAGTTTGATAATCAATATTAAATGCGTTACAAATGAATATGTATTCTATTACACTCCCTAAATAGATTACGATTTTAGATTAAATTTATCGGAATTGAAGGAATAAATTCTCTTTCCAAATACGGCGTTTTTAAACATTTTTATTACTTATTGGTTTTCAGATGTTTCAGGATACCATATATTGCTTTAGAATGTATAAAAGGCAAGGGGATATATTTATTAACTTGCACTTTGATTAACTTATGAAGATAGATATCTTTAAAAAAGGCTCATCCGGATGCAAAAAGAATCCT
>CAZLCF010000054.1:0-14721 GCA_964557905.1 uncultured Rikenellaceae bacterium
GGATCTCTCCGGTTTATGGTTTCAAAATAACCGGGAAAGATCTTACAGTCTATTATGCTGGAATGTTCAGGAAATCGTCTGATGCAGCCAAGGCTCTGGCAACTGTCAGGAAGAAAGGTTTCAAAGATGCCTTTGTTGCGGCGCTTTACGGAGGCAAGACAGTATCAGCCGAAAGGGCTGCTGCTCTTGAAAAGGAGTGGAGTAAAAAGCCATTAGTCACGATCAATGCAAGGCAACCTGTTCCTGCAGACACAATTCCTCCGACACTGACATTCAGAGTTGAGGTGATCAGGTCATTAAAGCCTGTTAAAAATGACATCGTTGAAGGTATTAACAAACTGGCAGGCGCCAGAGGTCTTGAAATAGTGGCACTTGCAGATAAAACTATGGTCTACCTGATCGGAACCTTTATCACTTTTGAAAGTGCCGAAGAATATGCCGATCTGCTGATCAGGAACGGATACCCTGATGCAAAGGTTGGAGCATGGCTCGGGAAAAAAGAGATCCCTGTCGAAACTGCAAAGCAGCTCTTTGAGAGAATAGAATGAAAAATGATTCGTTAATTAAAGTGGAATGTATTGTGTCATAATAAATCATCATCATGAAAAACAATCAGCGTCGGGAATTCCTTAAGAAAAGTGTACTTGGTTTATCAGGTATGGCACTGATCCCTGGATCACTTAAGGTTGCAAACCATAGAAATGAAGAACAGGCTGAGATTCCGGAGCTTCCAGACCGTATACTTGGGAGAACGGGGATCAGGACTCCCCTTTTAAGCATGGGAGCCGGATCTGCAAATACACCCAATTTTGTTAAATCGGGATATTATGCAGGCATTAAGCTATTTTTCTCCGCTACTTATTATGGTGAAGGCAATAATGAGAAGCTGGTGGGAGATGGATTGAAAGGACTCCCAAGGGAGTCATTTGTTATAGGAACAGCTGCAGAAAAACCTGGCAATGATCAAAAACCTGGAAATGACAGATCAGGAGCTTAAGGATCTTGATCTTGCCAGCCTGAGCCCTGAACCTGGTTTATATTGCCATCAGTGCCGGCGATGTATGCCTCAATGTCCTTATAATCTGGAAATTCCAACTGCAATGCGAAGCTATATGTATGCCTATGGGTATAGAAATTTTGAGCATGCACAGCATACTCTCAGAGAAGCAGCTCTGCTTGATGATGCCTGCAGGGAATGTACGAATTGCAGCGTAAAATGCTCTGCAGGATTTAATATAAAGGACAGGATTGAAGATATTTCGAGATTGAAAAATGTTCCCCGGGAATTCCTGGTTTAGTCATTTAATATAGAATTCTATCATCTTTTTTATTGCTTCGCGGCATACGGAGCAGTATCCTTTAGGAGAGTTGCTTTTCATCCTGCAATCCATCTCGGGGCGAAAAATACCTTTAACAGAATAACCGCCGCCCTCAAACAACCCGATGACATTTCTGTATTTCTCTTCAGGGGGAGTAGGAACAGGTATCTCTTTGGCAATCATCTTTTTCCACTTGGAATCAAAATCGACCATGGTTGTTATATTCGGTTCCCAGGGTTCAACATTAAGTGGGTAAAACTCCTCATAAGCCACCTCTGCTGAATAATATTCATCTGCCAGTCCTGCGAATCCGTGTCCGAATTCATGCATAAAAACCACTGGAGACAGGGAATTGTCAACCGTCGTACCGCTGTAGTAATTATAAACACCTCCGCCTCCGTATTTTTCACTGTTGATGAGCACAATAATGTTGTCGTGGGGTACAACAGCAGCATAATCGTTAACGGATTTGATGTCCTGCGTCGTAAGATAACGGTCAAGATCAAATGTATAAAAGCTTGAATTAAGAGCAGTATTTGCATAACTTCTCTCTCCGGGAACATCAGTTCCGGAATCAGCTGATACAGCTTCAACAGCCCAGATATTGAATTTGTCCCTGCATTCAGTGAAGACAGATTCGGCAAAGAGAATATCAGCCATCTTTTTTACATCGTTCCTGAATTTTCCCATTTCTTCAGCTTTGTAGCCTTCGGCTATAAATGCCAGGTCAACAGATGTTTCAGGATCTCCTCCATCATAAATTTTTGTATATGCAGCGTTTACAGGCTTTTCCTTTCTTATGAAATAATCAGAAGGATCAATTGCAGTTTCGTACAATTTTGTAAAAGTTCCATTACGCCCGCGAATACTGAGAATAAATCTGGACTTGTTTTTGGGAAATGGCATTGTTGCTACCTCGTAGAAGCTTCTTTCCATTGTCTTTGCTTCCGCAGTCGTCTGCCACTCCTGATAAAGTGAGCAAAAACCTCGTGAATAGATGAGAACATTATCAGCTGCGTTATAGAGTTCATATTTGAAGTTCCCGTAGTTAAATGGATCTGTCAGCTGAATTTTTGAACCTCCGAAGAACGGCTCTTCCTTCATCCCTACGGGATAGACAACTGTTTTTGTACTATTGCCTGCCAGCATGAAATCAAAGCGCAGAACTTTATTGGTAAAATAAGTGTCAAAGTCTGACTGTGCCGTCAGCGAGGCGGATAAATAAGAAAAAAATAAAACAGCAAAAGTTCTCATTGTCAGCATGGTTTACGCATCATAAGCGTAAAGCTAATTATTATCAATTAACCAGATCAATAAAATGTATACTTTTGCGACGAAATATTATAGTTGAATTTTCAGATAATAAGATTAAATAAATAATAGTATGGCAGACCTGAATACAAGAATCAGCGATTTTCTCTGGAAGAATCTGAGCGAAAAACATATCACAGCCAAACCTGACAGGTTCTGGGAATCTCTTCGGAATACCGGAACAGAGCTCTGGCTTGATACAGGTGATATGGAGGAAGCTGAAGCAAACTGGTCAGCGGAAATGAGCGCCCTGACGACTAATAACACACTGCTTAACAATGAGATACAAAAAGGTATTTATGATGTTTTTATCTTTGAGGCAAAAAGCCTGGTCAGAGAGCTTCCTATTGAAGAAAAGGTAAAAGAGATAGCATTCATTCTGAACGCCCGCCACGGATTAAGGCTCGCATCAAAATTCGGAGGAATGGTAAGCGTAGAGCTTCATACGGATACTGCACATGATATTAAGGCAATTGAATATTACGGAAAGAGGCTTCATGAAATTTGTCCTGAACAATTTATTGTAAAGGTCCCCTATACTGCCGAAGGATTAATTGGTGCACGCCGGTTAAAAGATGCAGGCGTCAGGGTCAACTTCACCCTTGAGTTCAGCGCAAGGGAAAATGTTATAGTGACAAGAGTCGCCCGGCCCGACTATCTGAATGTGTTCCTTGGAAGAATAGGGGCATTTATCCATGACAACAAGCTTGGTGATGGAACAGGAGCCGGGGAAATGGCTGTTATTGCCTCACAAAACTGGGTAACCGGACTTTCCGCAAAAAATCCATGGCAGACAAAACTGATAGCTGCCAGCCTCAGGAACTGCGATCAGCTTGAATTGCTTGCAGGAACGGATGTTTTCACTATCCCCCCGAAGGTGGCAGAAGATGGTCGTAAATCTCTGAAGGGAAAATTCGCCTCAAAAATTCATAAGAACTACAAAATAGGCATGTCGGCCTCTGGAAAAGCAGCGCATCTGGAAAAATTCTGGACTGTTGATGACAAAGTTTTAAACCTTGCCGAAAGACTTGCCTCAAAGATCCCTGCGACGGGAGCTGAATTGATTCAAATTGCACATGAGGAGGGTTGTGAAGATATGTTCCCTCTTCTGACCAGGGAAGAAAAATCATTCTTTGCCTCTGATGGCAAGATTCCTAAATATTCAAGATGGGAAGAGAAGATAAAAGAGGGCAGGATTGCACCTGACACACTTCTTACACTGGCAGGACTGGCATCGTTTACGTCCGATCAGAAGATGCTTGATGAAAGAATAATGAGCATCATTGCCTGATTCAGGCATTCCGTTGCCTTATAATCTCATAAAGAAGGATACCGGCAGCAACTGATACATTAAGCGAGCTTAAGGTTCCTTTCATCGGAATCCTTATAGTATGATCAGCCAAAGCTGTCAGCTCACGGCTTATTCCTTTATCCTCAGAGCCCAATATCAGGACGACAGGGCCGGTCAGATCTGTTCCTGATGCCGTGTCTCCTGATTTCTCAGCGCCACATATTACCTTAAGTCCTGACTCCTTTAGGAACTCTGTTGATCTGACAATGGATCTTTCCCTGCAAACAGGGAAAGTATGCAGGGCTCCTGCGGAAGTCTTTACCGCATCGGCAGTAATTCTTGCTGATCCCTTTTCGGGAATGACAATTGCGTGTGCTCCAAGACATTCGGCTGTACGGACTATTGCTCCAAAATTCCTTACATCAGAAACTCCATCGAGTGCAATTATCAGCGGATCTTCACCTTTTTCAAATATCATTGGAAGCAGATTGGCAATATGCTGGTATTCAATTACCGAGAGCCAGGCAAGAACACCCTGATGATTCTTCCTTGTCACCAGTTCTATTCTTTCGAGTGGTACAACCTGATAGACAATATCATGTTTTTTTACCTCTGTCATCAGCTCATGATAGAGAGCACCCTGAAGACCCTGTCTTACCAGAAGGCGATCGATCCGCTTCCCTGCTTTAATTGCCTCAATGACAGGTCTTAGGCCAAAAATGCAATCTGATTCTTTCAGCATGTTCTAAAATTCCTCAGGATTATCAAGACGGAAAACAATACCTTTCTTCCAGCTGGCTATGGCCTGGTCCCATAATGTAACAAGAGTTTCACTCCTGCTGAGATAAAATTCGTTCTCGGTAAAAATATTCTGCTTCTTCTTAAAATTGAAAAAAAGATACTCCTCCTTTACCCGATACCTGGTTCCCCATGAGGACTTTATAACCGGTTTACGGTACCCCCAGCTTTCGCCATCGGAAGATTTATATACTTTATCAGGTGGTCCGTAGATAATATAGATCATGCCTCTGTCGGTCCGCCAGCCCTCTGTATAGGAAGTGAAATATTGATTGGCATAAAGAACGCGTGTATAATAGATCCGTATGAGTTCGCGCGCTTTTTCTACGTTGCCGCCGCATTTGATCCAGAATTCATCAAGGGCTACTTTGGGCCGGGGAGCATCCCGTAATGTACTGAGCTCATCCTCAATTATAAGGTAGGCCAGGGGTTCAATCATCACCTCCGGTGTTGTCATTGAAGGGAAGGTGGGTCCCAGGTTCAGGAAAGTAAATCCTTCATTAATATCCCTTCCTGCGCATAACAGGTAAATACCTTGCCGGGGGAACATCATGGGAATTGTATCAGAGTACGGGATGGCTATGATAGTGTCAGGTCCGTAATCAATGGTTTTTTCAGGAAGAAGCATCGATGGCGGATATGGGATTTCACTGTAAGGTTTGTAGTAGGAAATATATATGGAATCTATAAAACCCCTCAGGTAAACCAGGTTAACATATTCATTGATCCTTAGAACAGGATTGAATATTTCATTTTTTCCGAAATGTCCCTGTGCCCTGAAATTGTACCTGTTGAAATTTGAAAGAGTGTTGAAAGTTACGAATGCCTGGATCACCTGGAACCTTATCCTGTCAAGAATTTTCACTTCGGCCAGGTATTCTTCTCCCGGCTTCACCTTAAGGGGAATCCTGTAGGTATATTCAGGTCTGTTCTCCTCCTTAAGAATGCTGAGATTATAACATGCAGTATCAGCAAGTATCCTTCCCTGACCGGTCCTGAAAAGCTTCACTGTAAGAAGTATTGATGCCATAGATACACCCTGCGGATTTGCTTCTGAAAAATAAAGCTCATCAGAAAAGAACTTGACAGCCAGCAGGGTTTCATTCTCCGATATATTAGTTACATTGTAACGCGGATTCAATGAGTTTTTTGTGGGATTATACAGGTAAGAAAGATCCTTCGAATCAATGACAGCCTGTTTTACTGAGCATGAGATAAAAATGGCAGGCAACAGCGTAAATGCCAGCAAAAGACGGATGATCCTCAGGAAATATATTCTGTTCAGGTTCATTTCTGAGATGGTTTATTGTTGCCTTCTTCTCTCCATTCAAGCCTTATTCTGCATAGTTCCTTATTGTCACTGACTCTGAAAACCGAATGGTTAAATATAATACTGTCATCTTCTTCCTTTGATGTTCGGATAAAGACATCTTCATTATGCATTGACTCGGCAAGATAATTTATTTCTGCCGAATGTGGCAAATGGGTTAAAATGAAATTCAGGTCATAGGCGTCAGTAACCCATTTAAGGTAATTCACATTATTTGTATGCAGGTTAATATCGAGATCCCTGATCTTTACTTTTGAAGCCACGGACATCAGCCCGTTTTCAGATGCTCCGGCGAGTTTTACTGCATTTCTTACAGGGGATTTAATCAATTGATATTCTGAATTATATTGTGTGAGTAAATCGTCAGGTCTCTGTATTTTCTTAGAAGTACGGTCAATTATGAGCCATGAGGATGAACCGGAAGCAATATTTCTTCCATCGGTAAGTTTTATTTCGTAATATCTCATTGCGAAGAACTTGTCAGTGCCGTGCGGCCATGTTTTTACAATTATAGTGTCGTTCCAGAAGGGCAGATCATAAATAACTGCGAACATCCTTGAGAGAACCCAGAAATGGTTCTTCTTCATCAGGTCATCCCTTCCGAAGCCCAGCTTTACTGCATGGTCTGAAGCAATATCCTGCATATAATTAAACAGGGACCAAAGATTTACCCTTCCGTCAGGACCTGTTTCATATACATGTACCCTGTATTCCTTTTCCAGTTGTGGCAGTTCCATTTTCAACCGTTGTTTTGTAAGAAAACTTCGACCTCATGCGTATATTGTGCCCACCTGTTCATTTCTTCATTATGCCGCTCCCTGAGCTCCTGGTATCTGCTGTAAAATTCCTGCATCTCAGCTGCAGGTTTGTCAGGCAGGTCCATGATCCTGTCGAGTGCAGAGATCTCTGCTTCAAGCCTTTCAATCTCCATTTCCGAATCTTCAAGTCTTTTTCTCAGTTTTCTCAGGTTACGGTCATATTCCTTCTTTTCCAGGTATTTTTGTTTATTGGATGACAGACCTTCATTCAGTGACCCGGTCTTCCCGATATCTTTTCTTTCAATATCCCTCAGGTTGTCAATCTTCTTCTTGCGAAGGAAATCATAAATACCGCCAATATTTTCCTTTATCTTATTATTCCTGAACTCGAAGACTTTTCCGGCTATTCCGTTTAGAAAATCCCTGTCATGTGAAACCACAATTAATGTGCCATCGTATTTTATCAGAGCTCGTTTAAGGATATCTTTCGACCGCATATCAAGATGGTTTGTTGGCTCATCGAGCACAAGCAGATTGTGAGGCTCGAGTAATAGTTGTACCAGAGCAAGTCTCGACCGCTCGCCCCCCGAAAGCACTCTGACCTTCTTGTCAATATCATCACCCCGGAACAGAAAAGCGCCGAGCATGTCACGGATCTTTGTCCTTATTTCTCCCTTGGCTATATCATCGATAGTCTGGAGTACCGTTTTGGATCCATCAAGCAGCTCGTCCTGGTTCTGGGCAAAATATCCTATCCTGACATTATGGCCGATCTTCAGCGATCCTTCATGATCAAGTTCTCCGATGATGATCCTTGAGAATGTTGTTTTCCCTTCGCCATTCCTTCCTACGAATGCTACCTTCTCACCCCTGTGAACCTTGAAATCAATTTTCTTCAGCACATTAAGCTTACCAAAGCTTTTGGAAAGTCCCTCCGCTTCAACAACCGTGGTACCCGAGCGGAGTGATGGCGGAAACCTCAGGTTCATAGCACTGTTGTCTTCCTCATCCACCTCAATGCGCTCCACCTTGTTCAGCTGTTTGATTTTGGATTGTACCTGGACAGCTTTTGTTGCCTTGTAACGGAACCTTTCAATGAATTTCTCGGTATCTTCAATCATCTTCTGCTGGTTTCTGAATGCAGCAAGCTGCTGTTCCCTTCTTTCTTTTCTCAGTTCAATAAATTTTGACCAGGATACCCTGTAATCGTAGATATTACCAAGTGATATCTCAATTGTCCGCGTGGTGACATTATCCAGAAATGCCCTGTCGTGCGAGACAAGAACCACAGCCCCCTTGTAACTGGCAAGGAAAGTCTCAAGCCATTGAATTGATTCAATATCAAGATGATTTGTTGGTTCGTCAAGGAGAAACAGGGAAGGTTTTCTGAGAAGTACCTTTGCAAGCTCAATCCTCATCCTCCAGCCCCCGCTCAGCTCCCGTGTGGGCCTGTCAAAGTCCTTTCGTTCAAATCCCAGTCCGATAAGTGTTTTCTCTGCCTCGGCAAGATAATTAGTTCCGCCGAGCATCCTGAATCTCTCTTCAATAACCATGAGATGATCACACAGCTTCAGGTAATCTGCAGATTCGTAGTCATTCCTTGCTGCAATTTCGGCACTGCAGCGTTCAATCTCTCCGGAAAGTCCTGTGATTTCGTCAAATGCGGTAATAACCTCGTTCATTATGGTTGTGGTATCATCAACCTTCAGCTGCTGAGGAAGATATCCGATGGTCACATCCTTTGACATATCCACTATCCCCGATGTCGGACTCTGGATGCCGGCTATAAGGTTGAGGAGCGTCGACTTCCCTGATCCGTTCTTGCCGGCGAGACCTATGCGGTCCTGATCATTAATGAGGAACGATATATTCGTCAGCAGATCAAAGCTTCCAAATGATACTGAAAGATTCTGAACTGAAACCATATTTAATAAACTGAGGCAAATATAGAAAAAGTATACCAGCCTTTGAAGGAGGGAGTATCTCAATATGAATTATCTTTACACTGCAAAGCATGCAGAAAATGAATACTAACAATCACATCTTCAGAGCAGTACTGTTTCTTTCTTTATTAATCATAGTTGTCTCTTCCTGCAAGAAAACTAATGACAGGCCGGACTATGATTATTTTGTATCAAAAGAGCTTGCTGTAACATATTCAACAATATCGATTAACAATATGCTGGATGCCGGTATTCAATCCTATCCAGGGTTGAATGACATAAAGCAATTTATCACAGGCGATGTGAATGTCTATAAAATGGTCTACAGAACGGAAGTTTTTGGAGAGGAGATTGAAGCCTCAGGCCTGGTTTGTGTTCCCGCCACTCCGGGTGAGTACCCGGTGGTGAGCTTCCAGAACGGGACCAATACTGTAAATGCCTATGCCCCGACCGAATATGTAATTAATCCCTCATATCAGCTGATTGAGTATATAGCTTCAATGGGATTTGTTGTTGTAATTCCCGATTATCCCGGATTCGGTAAATCAAAGCAAATACCTCATCCTTACCTTATTGCTGAGCCCACGGTCAGATCCGTAATTGATATGCTTTATGCCCTTGACGAAAGCTGTGAATCGGAATTTACGGGAACCAGGACCAGGAACGAGTATTACCTGCTGGGATACTCACAGGGAGGATGGGCGACGTTAGCTCTTCACAAAGCACTCGAACTGGATTATCATGATGATTTTGATCTTCATGGCAGCGTCTGCGGCGCAGGTCCGTATGATCTGTATAAGCTCCTACAGGGATTGACAGATACTACAGTATACTCAATGCCATATTATCTCGGTTATATCATTAATGCTTATTCTTATTATGACCAGTTTACAAATCCCGTTTCAGATATTCTGAATGAATCTTATGCCTCAAAACTGAGTACCTTGTACACCGGAACCCTTTCCGGTAGTCAGATCAATGACCAGCTTACAACATCAATTCCCGCATTGTTCAAGGCGGATTTTCTTTCAGGATTTACTTCTTCGGCAACATATTTGTCTGTACGTGAAGCTCTTATAAACAACAGCGTTGCTGCATGGAATTCATACAAGCCGCTTTTGTTCGTTCATGGGGAAGGTGACACACATGTCAGCGTGTCCGCCACACATACTATGTATGATGCCATGATAGGTGCCGGTACATCATCAGGGATCTGTTCAAAGGTGATATTCCCGGAACTGGACCACAGCGATGCAGCATTACCATGTATGATTGAGGGCCTTATGTTTATATTAAACCTGAGGGATCAGTAATTCGCCCCGGAGCTTCTGAAAATTTAAATACATAAGAAAGTGGGAAGGAAAAAAGAGCTGCCTCTGCTTGAGAAAGTCAGGATAACTGATATAGGATCGGAAGGGAATGCTCTGGCCAGAGTGGATAATCAGGTTGTATTTGTACCGATGCTGGTACCTGGTGATGTTGTAGATATCAAGGTGAAGAAGAAAAGGAAGAGGTACCTTGAAGGGAGTGTTGTCCGGTTCCATGAGTATTCTGCCGACAGGATAAAGCCGGTCTGCAGGCATTTCGGAATTTGCGGAGGCTGTAAGTGGCAGCATCTTCCATATCATCTTCAGCTCCATTATAAAGAAAAGCAGGTTGTCGATAACCTTACCCGTATTGGGAAGGTTGAATTACCGGCTGTCAGTCCAATATTAGGATCATCTGAATTATTCATGTACAGGAACAAGCTGGAGTACGCTTTTTCCGATAAACGATGGCTGACAAAGGAGGAAGTAACCTCGGACCATGATTTTGAAAAGGAGGATGCCCTGGGATTTCATATTCCCGGTTTATTTGATAAAGTGCTGGATATCAGGGAATGTCATCTTCAGCCGGAACCGTCAAACGCCATACGTGATGCGGTAAGAAGATATGCCCATAAAAATTGTTATCGTTTTTTTAACCTGCGCCAGCAGTCAGGTTTTCTCAGGAACCTGGTCATACGCAATTCAAGGGACGGGGAGGTAATGGTGATAGTAGTTTTTTTTCATGATGAACCTGAAAGGAGAGAGGGTCTCCTTAATCACATTGCATCGGAATTTCCGCAGATAAGATCTCTCTTTTACGTTATCAATTCCAAACAAAATGATTCTCTTTCTGATCAGAATCCGGTATTATATAAAGGTGAAGACCACCTTGTTGAGGAACTTGACGGATTGAAATTCAGGATAGGTCCCAAATCATTTTATCAGACCAACACCGGTCAGGCGCTTAAATTATACAGGATCGCCTCAGACATGGCAGGGCTCACGGGGAAGGAGACTGTATATGATCTTTACACCGGAACAGGCACAATTGCTAATTTCATAGCATCGAAAGCCCGTAAAGTGATTGGCATTGAGTATGTTGATGAGGCGGTCAGGGATGCCCTGGCAAACTCCTCACTGAATGATATCAGGAACACGGAATTTTTTGCAGGCGATATAAAAGATGTTTTGTCTGAGCAATTCATGGAGAAATGCGGATACCCGGATGTTATAATAACAGATCCGCCCAGGGCTGGAATGCATGAGGATGTTATAGAAAAAATTATTGCGGCAAAGCCTCAAAAAATCGTTTATATAAGCTGCAATCCATCAACACAGGCACGTGATATCCTGTTGCTTTCTGAAAAATTCAATGTGACCCGTGTACAACCAGTGGATATGTTTCCCCAGACACATCATGTTGAAAATATAGTTCTCCTGGAAAGAAGGAGCGGCTAATTGGTTCTCATCATGTTGCAATGCAATGCAAATTAATGTATCTTTAACTTTTGTCCTCATTGTATAAGGTGATGCCGGTTAAGGATCAGCATAATATTGATATCATTGCCCTGATACAAAACCAGGGAATGGATGATCATGTGGCAAGCCTCAGGTATGCGGGAATTATTCAGAAGGCTCTGATGCCTGATCCTGAATCCCTTAGAGGGCTATTTAAGGACCATTTTGTTCTTTTTCTTCCTCGTGATATTGTCAGCGGTGATTTCTACTATACATTCTGCAACCGTCAGTTTATGTATATAGCTGCAGGGGATTGCACAGGTCATGGAGTCCCCGGCGCCCTTCTCAGCATCCTTGGGATCAGTTTCCTCAACGAGATTTTGCAGTCAAAAAGCGATCCGAAAGCAAACAGGGTACTTAACCTTATGAGGGAAAAAGTAATGAAAGCCCTTCATCAAACAGGTGAAAGGGCAGTTACAAAGGACAGTATTGATATCGGGTTATGCATCATAGACTGCCGTACCGGGAAATTCCAGTATTCCGGAGCAAACAGGCCTCTGATAAGAATGAGGAACGGGGAACTGACCGAATTTAAGGCAGACAAAATGACAATCGGTCTTGCACCGTTGACAGAACAACCTTTTACAAACCAGATTATAGATACAGCTCCGGGAGATTCATTTTATCTCTTCTCTGACGGATTCGCTGACCAGTTTGGCGAATTAACAGATAAGAAATTCAAGCATAAGCACTTAAAGAGAGTGATAGTGTCAATGACAGGATTTCCCATGGCACAGCAGAAAGAGATCCTATGGAGCACATTTAATGAATGGAAGGGAAACACACAGCAGATTGATGACGTTCTGATTTTTGGTTTTCAATTATAAGTGCTTTCATTATGATGGAGCTGACAGCTTTCAGGATCAGAAATTTCCGTTCAATTATTGATACCGGATGGCAATCTCTGTCACCAGACAACATTACATGTCTTATCGGGCAGAATGAGTCGGGGAAGACGTCCGTGCTTGAAGCCCTGAAAGTGTTTTATACAGGGATAATTTCGGAAGATATATTACGCAGTGACCTCTCATTGCCGGAAGTAAGCTGCCGTTTCAGCATTCCGCAGGGATGGCTCCTGAAGGTTACCGATAATCCCGGGACTGAATTGAAGGAGCTTCTTTCAGGACTTACTAATATCGAACTTACTAGGGCATGGATCGCTGATCTTTCCTCCGTTATCATTGTAAGCGGTGAGATAAGCCAGTATCTCGATTCCCTTGAGGATGCCTGGAGGATATATCTCGGTGATGTCACTGTCAAGCTTGAGCAGGAGATAAGCATCATAAATGAAAATGAAAAGGAACTTGCGGAGCTTACACGGCAGGAAGCCGAAGTTAAATCGAAGCTTCCTGCGGGTGAAATTAAAGTGAAAGGATTCCGGTGGTTTGGAAGGAAGACGGAAGAATCCGGTTCAGTACAGGATCCCCTTACAGCTGATCTGAGAAATCAGCTGACAGGGATTAGAAAAAAAAGGGAGGAGATAACTGCTGAACTCACGGTAAAACAGCCGATAAAGAAAGCCGGCGAAACATGGCAGAAATTACTGGATAAATTCGTGTCGCTTGATAATCACCTCGCAGAACTGTCTGTGAAGCTTGAGGAGAGGCATCAGAAGATGACACTATTGATGAGGCCTGCTGATGATGAGGACGACCAGGAATGGAGAAGTGTCCTGAATGATTACAGGAAAACGAGGAGTGACCATGATCTTAAGAAAGCCGAACTCGATAAACACGTGGCTTTATCAGGTTATATCATTGGGGGAAGTACCGAGGAAGATGCTGAAAAAAAAGTAGGCGAAATAATCCAGTCATATAAATCGCAGTATAACAGCGAAATACTGGGGAAAAAGTATTTTGAGTATTGCCCGGTCATTGAACTGTTTGAGGATTTTGGCAGTCTTCTTCCAAACCGTATTGATATGGATGATATTGTTTCGGGCAATGATCAGGTGGAAGGATATAAGGCTGCCCGTAATTTTCTTTCCATTGCACAGCTGGATTATTCATTTTTTCAGCAGCCTTCGAGCCGTATCCTGAAACAGAAAATTGAAAACCTTAATCATACACTTACGCGTAATTTCCAGGATTTCTGGCAGCAGTCAATAGGGCGCAATAACAAAATACATATTCAGTTTGAGCTGGATCATTACAGCGCAGCTTATGGAGACAAAGCAGGCAAACCATATCTCGAATTCTGGATAAAGGATGAAGGAGAGAGGCTTTATCCAAAGCAAAGAAGCCGCGGAGTACGATGGTTTTTGTCTTTCTATATGGAGCTTAAGGCAGCAGCAAATGTCAACAAGCAGATGGTCCTGCTTGTGGATGAACCTGGTGTGAGCCTTCATGCAAGGGCGCAGGAGGATGTGCTTAAGGTTTTCGAAGATATAAAGGACAAGATACAGGTGATCTATACGACTCACTCTCCGCATCTTGTTGAGATCAACAAGCTTCATCGTGTGCTTGCGATCCAGAGAGATGATCTTGACAGTCTCAGAAGCACCACCCGTATCCTTGATCCTTTCCAGCTGTCAGCAGCCTCTCCGGACACTCTGTCACCTTTACAGAGCATACTCGGCAATCCGGCAGCGGGCGAAGGATTTTCATCAAAGAAATTCAACCTGATAGTCAACGATACCGGGTCTTTTTATATACTGAACGCTATTATCATCTTAACAGGATTCAAGGGGAAGATCAGCGTCATTCCTTCCACGAATGTCTCTTCAATTCCGCTGTTATGCAACATTCTGATGGGATGGGGGCTCGATTTTGCGGTGCTGCTTTTTGATAATGAGAAGGAGAATAAAATGAGGGAGACTCTAAAAGAGACAGTATTTAAAACTGACAGCTCCGGACGCAGCATGATAATCAGTATGCCGGGAACTTTCAATAATTCAGAGGATCTTTTGTCAACTCTCGATTTTAAAAATCATATTTTAAAGAGCCGGGAAGGGATAACAGTTTCGAATTCCGAGTATGTGGCGGAAAAAGAGATGCCCAGGAATTTCATGTTCTCAAAATTCCTGGCAGATGTTAAATCGGAAGTGACTAAAATATCCGATTTTGATGAGGAGACTCTGGAGAATTTCAGACAGGTTATTGATATGTTCAAAGGGCTGAAATAAGTTGATATTTATTTTGCACTTA
>CAZLCF010000055.1:0-14703 GCA_964557905.1 uncultured Rikenellaceae bacterium
TGAGGGGCTGGTGCCGGTTACGGTGTGCAAGTTCGAGTCTTGTTCTGGGCACATATAACCAGATTGTTCTTACAGTCTGGTTTTTCTTTTTAATGAAATACAGAAATAATTTTACAACTTTGTTGTATTGATTTGCAAATGATTAATGTGTAATAATAAGTGTATGAGAATCAAAAAGCAGATCGTTTTCCTGTTGATTTTTTGCTTGTTTGAATTATTCACGGGCAAGACTGCAGTAGCAACATTTGCTGTCAATAAGGCTCCTGTTCCTAAATGGGCTGATAAAACAGGCGCCAGAAAAATACCGCGGGGAAAAAAAGTATATAAGGCCAATGATTTTGGAGCAGTGAACAACGGAGAAACACTCAATACTTCCGCCATACAGAAAGCTATTGATGTGTGCGCTGCAAACGGGGGAGGGGTGGTCACTTTTGATACTGGAAGATATGTCACAGGCTCTCTGTTCATTAAAAAAGGCGTTACGCTGAATATTGGAAGATCGGTTCAAATACTTGGAAGTCAGGATATTGCAGATTATCCTGAAATTGATACACGTATTGCCGGCATCGAAATCAGATGGCCGGCGGCTCTCATAAATGTCCTGGGTCAGGATAAAGTTGCCATAACAGGTGAAGGGATAATTCATGCAAGAGGAAAGCCGTTTTGGGATAAATACTGGAATATGCGCAGGGATTATGAAAAAAAAGGCCTGCGATGGATCGTCGATTATGATTGTAAAAGACCAAGGACAATTCTGGTTTCCGGTTCTTCAAATATAACGATAAAAGGAATTACTCTTAAACAGGCCGGGTTCTGGACTGTACAAATCCTGTACTCAAAATATGTCACTGTTAATAAAATAACAATACTGAACAATGTGGATGGAAGCGGACCAAGCACTGATGGAATTGACATAGACTCTTCATCATGGGTGCTGATCGAGAACTGCGATATCGACTGCAATGATGACAATTTCTGCCTGAAAGCAGGCCGCGATGCAGACGGGATCAGGGTGAATCGTCCTACTGAATATGTTGTGATCCGCAACTGTGTTGCCCGCAAGGGTGCCGGACTCATTACATGTGGCAGCGAGACATCCGGAAGTATCAGGAATGTGCTGGCTTACAACCTGATAGCAAATGGGACAACCAACTGCATCAACTTTAAATCGGCTGTTACGCGCGGAGGGACAGTAGAGAATATTTATGTGCGCGATATTGAAATGAATAATGCGGGTACGATGCTCCGGGCTACAATGGACTGGAATCCGAGTTACAGCTATTCCACACTTCCGAAAGAATACCTGTATGACAGCATACCGGACCATTGGAAAATTATGCTTCAAAAAGTGATCCCTGAACAGGGAACTCCTCATTTTAAGAATGTTTACCTTAATAATATTAAAGGTACTGTCAGGGGATCTGCAATATCTGTTTACGGGATGAAGGAGTCACCAATAGAAAATTATTTTCTGACAGATATTGATATCAGGGCAGGTTCTCCGGGTGATATTTCGTTTGCAAAAGGATGGAGATTCAAAAATGTCAGTATTAAAACAGAAGGTGAATCGGCTTTTAAAATACAGAACTCAATTGATATGCAGACTGAGCTGTCAGTTAAAAAGTAATGCTTTGCCGATAGCTAAAGAGATCACCCTGTTATTATTCCAAGCTCATTTTTTTATAGAGTCAATTATCGCCTGCAGTATTTCCCCCCTGATATTCAGCTCGGATAACAGGTTATTGTTCCTGGTGGGATTCACCCTGTTGCTCAGGAAGATATAGCTTATTTCATATTCCGGATCCATCCACACAAATGTCCCTGTATAACCTGAGTGTCCGAAACTGGCCGGTGAAACGCCTTTCGCCGGATAAGCATCTTTTTCAGGCAATTCAGCATTATTCAGTGGAGGCTTGTCAAATCCCAGACCCCGCTTGTTATCATTTTCAGGAAACTGTACCCCGGTGTATTTTTCGAGCACCTCTTTTCCGATGATCTGTTCACCTCCATATGATCCCATACGGCGATAAAGCTCCATAATTTTCATAAGGTCATTCGCGGTGGCAAACAAACCTGCATGCCCGGATATACCGCCCAGCATCGCCGCTCCCTCATCATGCACCGTCCCGTGCAGCTGCTGTCTCCGGAACAGGGAATCATATTCTGTCGGTACTATCCGGCTAAGAGGATATTTCATCCATGGATTAAAACAGATATCCCGGGCGCCGAGTTTGTAGTAGATATTTTTTGTAACATATTCGTACCATTTTTCACCGGTCAGCTTTTCAATTATCTCGGGTGAAATAATAAAGGCAAGATCGGAATAGAGATATTTCTTTTCGCCAAGCGGTGATTTCTTTATTTCATTAAAGATCTTCTTCCTGTAATTCCCGTTTATAAACAGCCACTGTGCAACCTCCAGCGGATATTTATCGGAGGATTTGTAACTATAAATATTCTTTTTAAACTCCCCGTTTTTTTTTACAGTCTCTCTCCAGAATGGAATCCATGAAATGAGACCAGCCTGGTGAGCCATGATATCTGACATAAGCAGATTCTCTTTATTGGAATTTTTATAGAATGGCAGATAGCTGCCAAGGGTCTTGTCAGGTGAGAATTTTCCTTCGGTGTCAAGAAGCATCAAGCCTGCAAGGGTAGAGGAAACCTTCGTTACAGATGCCAGGTCAAAAAGATCATCTTCCTGCACGGTAATTCTGTTGTCATAGTTATGATATCCATAAGTTTTATTGAAAACTACTATCCCTTTCCTTGCAACCATCACCTCGCAACCGGGGAAAGCTTTGGCTGTCAGCCCGATATTCACTATGGAATCGATTTTTCTTTCAAGAAATTCTGATGACATTCCTGCATTTTCAGGCAATCCATATTGCATTCTGATATTGCCCGGAGTTACTATTCCGAAATCATACGGCCAAATCTCGTTTATTGTCACCGGAAGAGAGCCGCGGGCACCTATCCCTCCGAAGATCAACTGGGCGGACAGGTCCTCGGTGAATTCATTTTCCTGGTATGCAAGAATGAGTCCGTCAGCATCTCTCAGCGATCTTATCCTGTCAATGGCATAGGGATTTCCAAACCAGGTAATTATTGTCCGGTGATTATCAATCAGCTTCCCGATGAATCCTGTCATTTCAGGCGTAATGCCGAATCCGGATTGTGGCCGCTGGTCAGTTCCGTATATACCTGCAATTACTATGTCATAAGCGGAGAGCTTGCTGAGGAGATATTCGGCAGCTTTGATATCTGCAGGATCAACATAGAAATTATCTGAAGGTTGATATTTTGAGATTCTTTGTTGGAACAACGTTGTTCTGTTTTTATTTATGGCAACCGTGGCTATTTTGATCCTATCCAGATCTCTGACCGGAAAAATGTTGTTTTCATTTCTCAGCACTGTAAGGGCACTGGCATACAATTCACGTATCAGAGCTTTTGATGCAGCAGGAGACAGATCCTCCCGGAGGTTTTCTTCCATGACGAAGTCCCTGTGGCTTAGTCCGGCCCAGAATTTTGCTGCCAGCACCTTGCGGCATTTTTCATTTATTGCATCCTGAGATATCAACCCTGTCTTAATACCGTCAATAATTTCCTTCAAGGTACGTTCCGGATCTTCCACATATTCAAGTACATCCATTCCGGCTTTTAATGACAACAGGCCTGCACCTCCGCGAGCCGGATAATTTGTGACACCTGCCATATTCATTGCATCTGAAATTATCAATCCTTTGAATGACAACTCATTCCTGAGC
Organism: uncultured Rikenellaceae bacterium; assembly: GCA_964557905.1. Taxonomy (GTDB): domain Bacteria; phylum Bacteroidota; class Bacteroidia; order Bacteroidales; family VadinHA17; genus LD21. Next base: position 3,771 of record CAZLCF010000055.1, read on the forward strand.
AGTTCAGTTAGGATTGGATATGAAAATGTGGAAGGCAGACTGGGGGTGGAATCAAGAGATGGAATATTCAGATGACCAGGCATAATGCATGTCACTCCCGCATCAATGAGAGTTCTGAAAGGTGCCAGTTCCACTGAATCAATTCTTGCTCTTGTTCGCCTGATGACAGGAATGCCGATATGTGAATCGGTTTCGGTATCGCCATGCCCGGGAAAATGCTTTGCCGTTGAAATAATTCCATTATCCTGTAATCCTTTCATGTACATCAGGCTCTTTCTGCTCACATTTTCAGGATCTTCACCAAAGGATCTATAGTTTATTATAGGATTTTGCGGATTATTGTTTACATCAGCCACAGGAGCAAGATTGATTTGAACGCCGGCTCTTTTAAACTGTTCAGCAACGGCTTTCCCCATCTGATATATCATTGAATCATTCCTTATGGCTCCCAGCGTCATCTGGTACGGGAACTTAACTACTCCCTCCAGCCTCATTCCAAGACCCCATTCACCGTCTTCGGCAATTATCAGCGGCACTCTTGATATCTTCTGGAAATAATTGAGCATTTCGGTCTGCTTCCCGGTATACCCCTCGAAAAAGATGACACCGCCAACACCAACTTTTTTAATAACGTTGGCCAGGTTGACCTCGTGGCCAATTTCACGGTTTGAATAAGCATCAATCCATATAAGCTGAGCAATCCTTTCCTCCGGAGAAAGAGCTTTAAAAACGGAATCCACCCAGGGATGATTCAGGTACTTTAAAAACGGAGGATCAGCTTTTTGTGCGTTGATTACGGACGTTAACAGTAACAGAAGAAGAAAGGATATGTATCTGATTGATTTAATGTGCATTGTATAATGTACTTTTTTGTCCGGGATGCTTGAGGCATTATTAAAATTTCTAAATTAAGTTCCGGAAATTCTCCATCGGTTTAACGAGAGTTTTTCCTGTAAGATTCAAGGGCTTTCTTTACAGATCCGTGTTGAAGGAGCAGCAACCTTGCAGCCTCTCTCTGGATATTCAGCTCCTCAACGATCATCCGGGTGCCCCTTTCAATAAGCTTCTTATTGGAAAGCTGCATATTTACCATTTTGTTGCCCTTTACCCGGCCAAGCTTGATCATTACAGTTGTGGTGATCATGTTCAGAATCATTTTCTGGGCAGTTCCTGCCTTGAGCCGTGTACTTCCCGTCACAAATTCCGGACCTACAACAACCACTATAGGTATTTCAGCAGCTTCTGCAAGCTTGCTCCCCGGATTGCAGGTTATGCATCCGGTAAGTATCCCGTTCTCCCGTGCTTTCATTATGCCGCCTAAAACGTACGGTGTAGTGCCGGAAGCAGCAATACCGATAACGCTGTCCTTATTGTCGATATTAAAGATCTCGAGCTCTTTCCATGCTTTATTAGGATCATCTTCAGCTGCTTCCACAGCTTTGCGCAAAGCAGTTTCACCGCCGGCGATCAGACCAATAACCATTGTACCCGGAACCCCGAAAGTGGGAGGGATCTCTGATGCATCAAGAACTCCCAGCCTTCCGCTGGTGCCGGCCCCAAGGTAAAAAATACGCCCGCCCTTCTTCATCCTTCCGACTATCCGGGTTATCAGCTTCTCAATCTGCGGAATAGCTTTCCTGACAGCAATATGCACCTTTGAATCTTCCCGGCTGATATTCTTTAGCAATTCAGTTACCGTCATCTTCTCTAGATTATCAAAATTTGAAGATGATTCGGTTATGCTGACCTGTCGCTGGGTTTTTTCCGGCTTTGCCATTATTTAGCAGGATCAAGGTTATAAATATGATAATTAATGAGATCAGCCATAGGGGATAAAGTGACCTTCCCCGGCCTGAGCTTATGTTTAATCAATGATTCCTCAAGAAATGTCCTGAAATGAAATGAAATGCTTCCTGTAAAATGGATCGGCAATGCCGTTGATTCAGGATACTGCAGTATATTTCTGATTATGAATTCGTCAAAGCTTGCGATAATGATATCCTGCAATTCCCTGATTTGTATGTTAGCTGAGATGAACCTGGCAAACTGACCAAGAAACCTGTTGGGGAAAGGTTTCATATAGACCTTCTCAAGTATCTCCGCTGGTGTGATGTTGTAAGTATCGAAGAACAGGTCTGTGACATCCTTTGGAACCTGTTTCTTCAGCACTGCTGAAACCAGTTTCCTCCCGATCACCGCTCCTCCGCCTTCATCTCCAAGTATGTAACCCAGGGGAGAAACATTTGCTGTAATGGATTTCCCGTCATAATAACATGAATTGGAACCGGTTCCCATTATACAGGCAATGCCGGGGTCATTCTGGCACAGGGAAAGGGCAGCTCCCAGCAGATCGCTGCCTATGAAGATTTCACCAGCTGAACAAAACCGGCTTATAGCTTCCCTCACCACATTGTTTTTGGCTTCACTATTACAACCGGTACCATAAAAATATATCTTATCAAATGGATGTCCCGATAAATCCGGAAGTTCTTTTTTCAAAAGAAGAATAATATCGTCAACAGTCAGAAAATATGGATTAATGCCTTCAGAGAACAAGGACTCTCCCGGTTTCTTTTCCCTGATTATTTTCCATTCAGTTTTTGTTGAACCGCTGTCAGCGACAAGGATCATATTTAATATTGCTTAACTATGTTGTTGTACATGAATATGTTAACTGCAGGATAGCGTTATTCTAAAGAGTCTGCACACAAAAGTAAGTGAAAATTTGTAAGATGTGTGGTAAATTTGACAACTTTATAAATTTGATCATTATTGCTTATATTTCAACCTTTATAAACTTCCGGATGAACAGCATTTCTTTTAAGCTCCTGGCATTTATTTTATGTCTGATTCCTTCCAGTTTTCTTACCCTTTATGCGCAGGCTGATGATAAGCTGGTTCAATCAGTAAAAGACAGACTTGAAAGCTGGAAAAATCCCTTAACACAATGGCAGCACATAGTTAAACCTGAAATCGATTCTGTCCTGATCACACAAGATCCGGAAAAAATAACTCTCTTTTTTAAACCTGATTTATCATATTACCCATTCAGGGAAGAGAGCTACAACTTGTTTATCGAATCCTTCAGAAAACCTCTTGGGAAAAAATTCAGGAAATACACGATTGAAGTCATAACCAATAATTATTCCCTCGATAAGCTCATCCCGAATTACTACCGGAAAGAGATGCCGGTTGATTCGTCACGCTTCCCGGTTGCCAGGGAGGATAAACCGGTTCTTATCAGTAGTGGCAGGGAAGACCTGCAGAAGGGATTATCTGGGAATTCAATAGCATTATGGCACAGCCATGGCTACTATTTTGAAATGAACCTGGACAGATGGGAATACCAGCGTGCAAAATTGTTCGGCACCGTTGAGGATATTTCAATCATGGGCTATGTAGTGCCCTACCTTACAAGAATGCTCGAGAATGCAGGCGCTGCTGTTTACCTTCCGCGAGAGCGTGACATCCGGGTAAATGAAGTTATTGTTGACAATGACGGATCAACTGGTAATTCTGAAGTTGTATTACACCTTAATAATAATGTATGGGAAGTCTATAAAGGATTTCTGCTGACAGATACCCTGTTCCCGGGTTATAATCCGTTTAAACATGGTACCTCTCTCCGCATATCAGGTGATTCAGCCTGTTTTATTCCCGATATTCCTGAAAAGGGCGACTATGCCGTATATGTCTCATATCCTTTGATAAAGGATAACAGCAAGTCCGTAAGGTATATTGTCAACCATACAGGTGGAAGAACAGAATATATTGTAAATCAGACAATAGGCGGTGAAACCTGGATCTACCTCGGGACTTTCAGATTTGATAAAGGAAAGGATCCCGGCTCCGGATCCGTAACTGTGAAAGGATCGGAAGCCGGTAATGAATTAATTGCGCTTGATGCCATAAGGTTCGGAGGAGGAATGGGCAATGTTGCAAGACGACCGTCACAGGAGATATTACAAAACCAGCAATCGGTTAAGGAAAACAGCGCCGATACCATTAAGCAGGAATTACTGAACAGTAACGATTTCAGATGGAAGCTGAGTGGAAAACCAAGATTCCTCGAAGCGGCAAGATACTGGCTTCAGTACGCCGGTATGCCCGATACCCTGGTTTACAGCGCGAATACCTATAAGAATGATTATAACGATGATTACCAGTCGAGAGGTTTCTGGGTTAATTACCTTATGGGTGATCCTTATACACCCGGAAGTGACCAGCAACCTCAGGGACTCGGATTGCCTGTCGACCTGTCACTTGCATTTCATACTGATGCAGGTATCACACCCGGTGATTCAATAATCGGAACTCTTGCAATATGCTATACCTCAGCCGATAACGGAAAATTTCCTGACGGTACATCAAGAATGGCCAGCAGGGATCTGTCTGATATTATCCAGACACAGATTGTTGATGATATCAGGAGAGATTTTAATCCTGACTGGACAAGAAGGGGATTATGGGACCGGCCTTATTCAGAGGCAAGAAGGCCAAACGTTCCAGGCATGCTGCTTGAACTTCTTTCACACCAGAACCTGGCCGATATGCGTTATGGACTCGATCCGCGATTCAGGTTTGAGGTATGCCGCTCATTCTATAAAGGCATTCTGAAATACCTTTCATATGTGCGAAACAGGGAATATGTGGTTCAGCCGTTGCCGGTCAAAAACATGGCAATAACACCGTTACAGGGTAAATCTATCAGACTTTCCTGGGAACCTGTTATTGAAAACAGTGAACCTTCCTCAAAACCCGACAGATATAAAATTTATACACGGCTGGGTGATAACGGTTTCGATAACGGATTTGCAATGGAAGGTACATCCGCGGAAATGGAACTTGCCTCTTATGACTCAATCTACAGCTTTAAAGTTACTGCAATCAATGAAGGCGGTGAAAGCTTTGATTCAGAGATACTCTCGGCAGGGATCATGTCAGGCAATTCAGGCAGTGTGCTTGTAGTTAACGGATTTGACCGTATTTCGGGACCGGCATGGTTCGATACCGGCAAAATGGCAGGTGTTGCCTGGTGGGATGACCGCGGGGTTGCGGATCATTTTGATATAATTACTCTTGGAGATCAGTATGATTTTAACAGGAAGAATCCTTGGATTGATGATGACTCACCGGGCTGGGGAGCAACATATACTGATATGGCAGGAAAGGTTTCTCCCGGAAATAGCTTCGATTTTCCTTATATCCACGGTAAAGCCATAATGGCGGCAGGACACTCCTTTTATTCTGTTTCCGATGAATATTTCGTTTCACCCGCTCAGGATGTATCATCTTTTAAGATCATCGATCTTATTTTTGGTGAAGAGAAATCCACACAATTCTTTAATGATACTTCACGGATCGATTTCCGGATATACACGCCTCAATTCATGGAAAAGATCAGCCAGATGACACAGGCTGGAACAAACATTTTCATGTCAGGGGCTTATGTCGGTACCGATTTGTTTGTGCCAGGCGATTCTACCGCAATTAAATTCGCTGAAAAGACACTTCATTTTCTGCCACGAACAGGTCATGCGGTAAGAATTGGAAAAATTTATGCGACTGATTATGCAAAGCTTGCATTTACGGGAATATTCAATTTCAATACGGATTATTCACGTTCAATCTATTCGGTGGAAGCTCCGGATGCTATCGAACCAGCAGGTAAAGGAGCTGTCTGTTCATTCAGGTATGCAGAAAGCAATGCATCGGCAGGTGTGGCATTTAACGGCAGTTATAAAACGGTAATACTGGGATTCCCGTTTGAAACTATCTTATTTGAAAACCAGAGGGAACAGCTGATGAAACAGATATTGAATTATTTTGAAAAATAGATCATAAACATGGAAAAGAAGATCACATGCTTTTTGCCGTTATCCGACAATGATGCAGCACAATATTCAGTAAGTTCATTAAAAGGCTCAGGTGTTGTTGCCAAAATAATTATTGTTGCCGTTAAAAGTGCCGGAACCGGCTTTTCGGATCCTGAAGTTTCATTCCTGGAATCGGATGGTCCAGCCGGTACTGCTTCACTAAAGAAAATGGCCGGCTTGATCCATACCGAATTTGTTTTGATCTATACCAAATCATTTCCTCTCGATCTTGGCAAGTTTGCACTCAGGAGAATGGCACAGGTGTGTGAAAGCACTGGAGCCGGAATGGTGTATTCCGATTATTTTGAGAATAAAAATAACCAGCTTTCACCTCATCCTGTCATTGATTACCAGGAAGGAAGCCTGCGTGATGACTTCAATTTCGGATCAGTCATTCTATACAGTGCATCAGCATTTATAGATGCCTGTAAAAGTATGGATCAGGAGTTCAGGTTCGCGGGATTATACGACCTCAGGCTGAAAGTATCGCAGAAACATTCCATCATACATATTCCTGAGATGCTGTACACTGAAATAGAGCGTGATATGCGCAAATCGGGTGAAAAGCAGTTCGACTATGTTGATCCGAGGAACAGGGCAGTTCAGATAGAAATGGAAGCAGCCTGCACCAATCACCTCAAAAAGGTGAATGGCTGGCTGAACCCCGTATTTAAGAAGATAAGCTTTGATGCTGAAGGATTTGAATATGAAGCATCAGTGATCATACCGGTAAAAAACAGGGTAAAGACAATAAGCGACGCTATAAGGTCAGTTCTTAGCCAGGAGGCAAAATTCAGATTCAACCTGATAGTGATCGATAATCATTCAAGCGATGGTACCACTGATCTGATAAACGCTTTTACAAAAAAAGATGACAGGGTCGTTCACATCATTCCTGAACGGAAGGATCTTGGTATCGGGGGCTGCTGGAATGAGGGCGTCTTTCATGAAAAGTGCGGGAAATTCGCCATTCAGCTTGACAGCGACGATCTCTATATTGACAATACCGTAATAAGCAGGGTAGTGGAAGCATTTTACAGCCAGAAATGTGCAATGATCGTAGGATCATATAAAATGGTCAACTTCAATCTTGATGATCTGCCTCCCGGAATTATTGATCATAAGGAATGGACACCTGATAATGGAAGAAATAATGCATTGAGGATTAACGGATTAGGCGCTCCAAGAGCATTCTATACTCCCACGCTGAGAGACATCAGGATCCCCAATGTCAGCTATGGCGAGGATTATGCTGTGGGACTGGCGATAAGCCGTCATTACCAGATCGGGCGGATCTATGAACCGCTGTACCTGTGCCGCAGGTGGGAGGGTAATACCGATGCTGCTCTCGATATTAATAAAACAAATGCACATAACCTGTATAAGGACAGGTTGAGAACTATAGAACTATTGGCAAGGAAGCAACTGAATGAATAATGGTGTTTTCTGATAGAATAGACGAACTCTTTACTTCCCAGATCCAAGGATGGGAACTGGCAAGAATCAATTACTGTCAGCTTGAAAAAGTTAAGACTAAAAAGTTTGATTTTGGCACTTTTGAGGTATTTGTTCAGTTCAATCCCGAAAGGATCAGGTCGTCATCTGCAAAAGTTGATGCGAAATCGATCGGTGCAAGACCATGTTTCCTTTGCGAAAAAAACAGACCGCCGGAACAGCGTGGAGTCCAATTTGGCAATAGTCTTACAGTTCTGGTCAATCCGTTTCCGATCTTCAGCAGGCATCTTACCATCCCTTCAGAACTTCATACAGATCAGCGGATAAGAGATAATTTTGGAACAATGCTGTCACTTGCAGAAGCATTACCTTATTATATAATATTTTATAACGGTCCGCAATGCGGAGCTTCAGCTCCTGATCATTTTCATTTCCAGGCAGGCAACCATGGATTTATGCCAATAGAAAAGGATTTCAGGGATAGAGCGCATGCCACACCGCTGTCCATAAATCCCGGAATTGAAATATGGCAATGGACCAGGTATCTGCGTGGCATAATAACACTAAAAGGAGATGACCGGAAAAAACTGGTTCAGGTTTTTAATGATTTTTTTGACAGGCTTTCGGAGATTCAATCTGACAGACCTGAGCCAATGCTCAATATAGTGGCCGGCCATTCTTCTTCCGGCTGGATCATTCACATCATTCCCCGGAAGCAGCACAGGCCATCGCAGTTTTTTGCACAGGGCAGTGATCAGATCCTGCTCAGTCCTGCTGCCGTGGACCTGGGCGGTGTCATTATAACACCAAGGGAGGAAGATTTTATAAAGATAACCAGAGCTGATGTTGAAAATATTTTCGGCCAGATATGCTTTAATGAAAATGAATTGACTGGCTTATTAACTGAACTATTATGAAAGAAAAGGGAAAGGCACCGGAATTACAGGTTGGGATCTATTCAGGTGAAGAGATATCCTTCACCCTTAATGCTTCGTTCAGTGAAAGCAAAGGTGGTGATCCATTATCCGGAATGCGGACCGCCAGGTACTCGGGTGGGAAGATTCTGCTCATGAATGATGACAAAAAACTGGAATCAGAAAGCCCTCTTTTGCTTGCTCCGGTGGAAGTGAAAGACTCCTCTTTTACTCTTCATGCTGTAACAATAGGAGTTGATTTTCACTGGCAGCGCATGGAGGATCAGGTTTTTAAGGGAAGTCTCAAGCTTATAATTGAAAACAATAAGATCACTGCCATAAATGTACTTTCCATTGAGGATTATCTAACCAGCGTAATTTCATCAGAAATGCGTGCGACTTCATCGGAGGAATTCCTGAAAGCACATGCTGTAATATCACGCAGCTGGCTTCTCGCCCAGATTGAAAAAAGCAGAACAATATACAAAGAAGGTAAAAAATACAATGCACATACCCGTACTGAGAGCGAGGTCATTCGCTGGTACGACAGAGAGGATCACCAGAATTATGATGTGTGTGCCGATGATCACTGCCAGAGATACCAGGGAATCACGCGTGCTTCCACTCCGATGGTTGTAAAGGTTATAGAAAATACCTGCGGCGAAGTTCTGACTTATGCCGGATCAGTCTGTGATACCCGTTATTACAAATGCTGCGGAGGAATGACAGAGCTTTTTGAAAATGTTTGGGAACCTGTCAATCATCCTTATCTTCAAAGAGTTATTGATAATTCAATCCCACCTGAAGGCTTCACACTTGAGATGAATAAGGAGGAGACAGTAAGGAGATGGATCCTCGGAAATCCTGATGCTTTCTGTAATACGAAGGATAAACAAATACTGTCCCAGGTGCTGAATGATTATGACCAGGAGACAAATGATTTCTTCAGGTGGAAGGTGACATACACTCAGAAAGAGCTCAGCGACCTGGTAAAGACACGCACAGGAATTGATTTCGGAACCATAACAGATCTTGTTCCGCTTAAGAGAGGAGTTTCAGGCAGAATAATGAGATTAAGAATTGAGGGCACTCTGAAAACTATGGTAATTGGCAAGGAGCTGGAGATACGAAAAACACTTTCAAAGTCGCATCTGTACAGTTCCTGCTTTTTTGTTGAGAAAACCGGTGACGGAGATAAGGTAAGTTTTATTCTTCATGGCGCAGGGTGGGGACATGGCGTGGGGCTTTGCCAGATCGGTGCAGCAGTAATGGGTGCAAAAGGATATACTTACAGGGAAATATTGGGTCATTACTTTCCGGGTGCAAATCTGGGAAAAAGTTATTAATCTGAAAATATGCGAAAAATACCTGCAATCCTTATTTCAATAATCCTGTGCTTTTCTTCAGTGCTGGGACAGGGTTGGATCAGAATCAATCAGCTTGGATATCTCCCCGTATCTGTTAAAGTTGCGGTTTATATCTCAAATGAATCCATTCCGGTGAAAAGCTTCAGCGTATGTGATGCAATAACTGATAAAACAATTTATAAAGGTAAAGCCGTTTTATACGATGGCTCGGAATGGGGAATGAGATCAGCTTCACGTCTTGATTTTTCTAAAGTTGAATCTACCGGTGGCTATTACATTATTGTGAATGGCACTAGGTCGGAACCATTCAGGATAGCACCTGATGTATATGAAGGAACTGCAGATTATATCCTTCGCTATATGCGCCAGCAAAGGTGCGGATACAATCCGTATTATGCTGATTCATGTCATACACATGACGGATACATCGTAGATCATCCCACAAGGACAGGTGAGATAATTGACGCTGTCGGCGGGTGGCATGATGCGAGCGATTATCTTCAGTATGTGACAACTTCCGCAAACGCTGTTTACCAGATGCTGTTTGCTTATTCAAAAAATCCGGGTATATATAAAGATAATTATAATGCATCGGGAGATCCAGGCAGCAACGGGATACCCGACATCCTTGACGAGGCGAAATGGGGTATCGACTGGCTTGTCAAAATGAATCCCGACAGCGGTGTGATGTTCAACCAGCTCGCTGACGACCGTGACCACAGGGGATTCAGTATACCCACTCAGGATAAGGTATCCTACGGGAATGGTCTTTACCGGCCTGTATATTTTGTCACAGGGAAATCGCAGGGATTGGCTAAATATAAGAACAGGACCACGGGTGTTTCATCTGTTGCAGGCAAGTACGCATCAACTTTTGCCATGGGCTCTGAAATTTTAAAAAAGTATGATCCCTCCTTTTCCGCAAAGCTGGCAGCCAAGGCTGAAGATGCATGGGAATTTGCACTTACTGATCTTGGCAATACCCAGACTGCCTGTACTGTATCACCATATTTCTATGAGGAGGATAACTGGGTTGATGACATGGAGCTTGCCGCATGGGCCTTGTTCAGCCTCACGGGCGATTCTGCCTATCTCTTACAGGCTGATTACTGGGGTACTCTTGAACCGGTTACACCATGGATAGAAAAGGATACGGCAAGACACTACCAGTTTTATCCCTTCGTTAACCTGGGGCATGCAAGCCTGGGAAAATCACAGACAAAATACTCGGAGAAATACCTGGCGTTTATGAAGAAGGGTCTGCAGTTAATGGAAGAAAGGAGAAAGGGCCACATCAGCATGCTATGCCATTTTGAGCATG
>CAZLCF010000056.1:0-14618 GCA_964557905.1 uncultured Rikenellaceae bacterium
TGTCGGCAATAAGTTCCCGTGATGGCAGGGAATAGAGCATTCCCTGATGACCCATAGCAATACCGTCATCAATTGCTATGGTGTTGAATTCAGCTGCAAAACATCCAAGATCCTCAATTTCTTTCTTGACTATCTGGCCAATTTCATGAAGGTGGACATGTCCCGGAACGAACTGGGAAAAAGAATTAGCCACTGCAATTACCGGTTTGCCAAACTGCTCTTCCTTCATGCCATTGGCGCGCCAGAGACTCCTGGCTCCCGCCATAGTCCTGCCCGTGATTGTTTTTAAACTTCTGAGCTGATTTTTCATATCCTTAACTCTTCTTAAAAAAAAAGCTTCCCGGTCATCCGGAAAGCTTTTGTACAGTTATAGTAATACATATTATTCCCGGATCATGCGCTGGGCACAATAATAAGTATGAGGGCAATAATAAGTATTAAAGATTTTCTCATTTAAAATTACGAATAGACGGACAAAGGTATGCTTATTTTTAATATTTCAAAGAAATAGCACATTTTTTATTCATTTTTGTATTGGGACAGGTTCACCTTCTATTATTCCTTTTACTTCAACTTTTACCACGGAAGCTATCGGGTCAGGAGCTGTAACCGGCAGCCTGACTGTCAAAACACCCTGTTTTGAAACTACTGCTTTCACTTTTGTTCCGGTTGCAAGAAGTTTTGCTGAAATAACCTTGTTGGTGAGCCCGGGTATGACAAGCCTGCCATCCGTAGGCCATTCAAATACTGAAAAATAGAGAGTTGTGCCTGAAGTGATTTCCTTTCTGGTACAGCGTCCCCATGGAAATGTACCCCATGGACTAGCTTTTGTCCCATATACTGCTTCTCCGTTTACCTTCATCCATTGACCGATTTTTGCCAGGATTTTAACAGATTCAGGAGGAAATTCACCTTCAGCGGTCGGACCGACATTAAGAAGAAAATTGCCGCCTTTTGAGCAGATATCCAGGAGGTTACGGATAAGCGTCTGCGGTGATTTGTAATTATGATCATAATATTTATAACCCCAGGTGTCGTTCATGGTCATGCATGTCTCCCAGTCAGTGCCATCAAGATCCTTCAGGTTCGGGATCCTCTGTTCAGGAGTCTTATGGTCGCCGGGGAAATCAGGCCGTTTCAGGCGGTCATTTGTGATAATTGCAGGCTGCAGAGCCAGCAAGGCCTGTAATTTAGTTGCAGCCTCAACAGTCATTTCACTGGGTGTATCCCACCAAAGGACTGCGATATCTCCGTAATTTGTCAGCAGTTCCCTGACCTGTGGAACCGACACATCTTCAATATACTGAGCGAATGTCTTTGTCTCCTGGGCAGGATCCCAGTGTCCCCTGTGCGCTTTGGTATATTCATCGATCCTTGCAGAATCGGGATTCGCCCAGCCTTCTTTTGTGATTTTACGTGCGGCTGATCCTCCGGAGTTGTTCCAGTCCTGGGCCTGGGAATAGTAAAATCCGAGTTTGATGCCGTACTTCTTACAGGCTTCAGCAAGAGGTTTCAGCAGGTCTTTACCGTAAGGGGTTGCATCAACAACATTCCACTTACTTGCTTTTGTTTCGAAAAGGGCAAATCCATCATGATGCTTGGATGTGATGATAATATATTTCATCCCGGCATCTTTGGCCATTCTGACCCATGCATCCGGATCATATTTTACAGGATTGAACTGTTTAGCAATCTCCCTGTATTCAGAAACCGGTATTTTTCCACGGTTCATTATCCATTCACCAATATTGCCTATTTTCTGCCCTTTCCATTCACCTGCAGGAACCGTGTAGACACCCCAGTGGATGAACATACCGAAACGTGCCTCGCGCCACCATGCCATTCGTTCATCCCTGGTAAGCACCTTCTGGGCAAATGTGCTTTGCCCGGTGATAATTAATACAGTCAGCAAAAAGATTGATTTTTTCATATTAGGCCATTAAATGAACTTTTATAGCAACTCCTGATTACTTATCATATAAAGCTTCCTGTATCTCCTTCCAGGTTACAAGTTTTGCATTGTTATCTTTCAGAAGCTTTTTAAACTCATTACTTGTGACATAATCCAGATCTTTCTGTCTCCAGGCAGAGCCGAAATTTTCATGATCAACTGTGATAGCTTTCATTTCGTCGTCATCATAGGATAAATGCACAATAATTTCATTCAAACCGGGCACAAGGGATTTGACCATTTGAGCATACATAGTTTTCCAGTCGCCATTTATATCATTATCTTGGAGCGAAAGGAAATTATCCACACCGATCATATCGGGGGTAATTTCATCAGCCAGGAACGGAGCCACAAGTTTTACAAGGTTGAAAGGGAGGGAAACCGGGAGCTTATATTCCTTTGCCACTTTCATGGAGACTCTGAAAATAGCCGGTGTAACATACATGCTGCCCATGTGATTGTCAAGATGAGTTGGCTGGATCCCCTGGGCTATTGCCCGGTCAATCTGTGCATGAAGCTCTTTTTCAACTTCTTCGGGGCTCGCATACTGGGCTACCTGCTCAACTGTCGGATAGAATTTACCTTCTTTATCAAGCAGAGTGGGTATTTCACATGATGGCAGCACTCCTCCCCACTTGTAGTTTTTCCATTCTGCATTAAGGGTAAAATGTATGCCTGCATCCATCCCCGGATGGGCTTTTACATATTCAATTATTTCAGATGACCAGGGACACGGGACCATAATGCTTCCCGAATTGACACCTCCGCTCTCAAATGCTTTGATCACTGCAGCGTTTGTGGAATGTGACATACCCATATCATCTGCATGAATAATAAGCAATTTCGTATTGGAGGGATAACCCAGCAGTTTTGGAATGTTTGTTTTTTGCTGACCGCAGGCATGACTGATCAATACGATAGCAAGTATCTGAATGATTAAAAAGCGTTTGTTTTTCATAGCGTATTAATTTTTTTTTTTGTTAATTTACATCTTCCACGGATAATTTCAAAAGATTAAAGTATAAACCTTTCCTTGTAAAATATCCGGCTATGAGAAAGATTTTAACTCTTATTTTACTGGCATCCAGCTTAATATTTATTGGTGCAAATAAAAAATCCGCGACTTTTATGAAAAGCTCCCGGATAGAAAAGACGATCAACTCAAACTGGACCTTTAATTATTTTCCGGATGAGGAACCTGGAAAAGGATATGAAGCAGCCGGTTATAATGACTTAAACTGGCCCGTAATCAGCATTCCACATACATGGCTTACTTATGAAACGACAGGTGATATCCACCCGTTTATAAAATACACATCGGAAACCGATGATCCTTACTGGTGGAAAGGATGGGGATGGTACCGCAAACATTTCACTGTAAATGAAAAATTTGCAGGGCAAAAGATTTTTATTGAGTTTGAGGGGGTTCAGAAATACTGCAAAGTCTGGCTGAACGGCAAATATCTGGGCGACCACAAAGGCGGATACGGATCATTTGATTTTGATATGACCGGCTTAATTGTTCCGGGAAAAGAAAATGTCCTGGCAATTGCAGTTAATAACCGGAAGAATGACCAGTATAAAATACCTCCTATGAACGCATCCGGTTTTAACGTCTATAGTGGTGTCTATCGCGATGTAAATCTTGTAATAAAAGACAAACTTTATATACCCATGCAGGGTTCTGCTTCTCATGAAGGAGGAACTTTCATAACAACCCCGGTAATATCTGATAAACAGGCAGTTGTACGAATCCAAACCTGGGTGGAGAATGACTATGAACAGCCTAAAAGCTGCATGCTGAATACATATATTATTGATGCTGCAAACAAGATCGTCCAGGTAATAAAATCCAAATACACAATTAATCCGGGACAGTTGTACAAGTTCGACCAGACCTCAAAGCCTGTTAAGAATCCGCATCTGTGGTCTCCTGACAATCCATATATGTATAAGGTATTTTCTGAGGTGACAGACGGAACAAGGGTAACTGATAATTATACCAGTCCACTTGGATTCCGCTGGTTCAAATGGGATTATAAGGAGAATGTCCTCTATGTCAATGGTAAAAAACTGGTGATCAATGGTGGAAAACTCGGGCAGGAATATCCATGGCTGGGTGGAGCCATGCCGGAATGGATAGCTGAAATTGATTATAAGGATATTTCCGGTACCAGGAGGTACAACCTCATCCTTACTGATGGTTACCCAAATGATAGGCAGGTATATAATCTTGCTGATAAATATGGATTTGTGGTTATTGAGGAGTCCCCCAGCACAGGCAACCAGCCGTTTTCTGCTGAGGTGCAGGAACAGCAGGTGAAGGAAATGATCCGCCGCGACCGCAATCATCCCGGAATAATGTTCTGGAGTATGGGAAGCGAAACAAATCATCCAGTTGATTCAAAATATGCAAGAGCTGAAGATACCACCAGAATACTTACCTCATTCGGAGTAACTGACGGATCTGCAGGTGCTTACGCAAAACATACGTATGATAATCTTATTATTAAAGATCTGAATCATTATCCATTGGCCGGAAAGGAAGAGAAATCAGTCGCAGGGCAGGAAGTCAAAGCAGGAGAGCCTGCTAAGATTGTTCTGAATGGCTCGCATAAGAATATAACAGCAGACCGAGGTTCAGTTGCTATAGTAAATGCTGAAGTTGTTGATTCAAAAGGGAACCTTGTCAACGGAGCCTCCAACACCTTGAAATGGGATGTGACGGGACCAGCCAGACTGGCAGGTCCATCTGTTTTTGAATCAGATAAAAACAAGTATAAATCTGCTGAAGGAGCGAGGTATACTGATATGCCTGTATCCAATGTGTTACGATCGACGGGGAAACCTGGGAAGATTAAAGTTATTGTTTCAGCAAGCGGACTGGCATCGGGTACTTTCGAAACAGATGCTGAAATAAATAGACAGGATAATTCAGTCATTACCGAGCCGGTACTGAATGATGAGGGACGAAGACAAGTATCCAAAGCAGTACTGGTTATTGAAAGACTTGAGGAAGTACCGCAGGAAGTGAAAAATATTCTCACAGATTTCAACTACGGTACCTCGGATAAACAGGGTTATGCCAGGAGTATCAGAGCATTTATTCACAAAAACCATCCTTTTGTCGATACAGCAACAATTGAATTCAGGACGCTTGTTAATGTGTTTGCATCATACCTTGTTAATAATAACGGACTACTTGCTGCCGGAGATTTTAATTACAATGTTGCCTATTACAATAACTGCAGGCTGATCTCCAGTTATATCAACGCTACAAAGCTTCCTCCTTTATTTAAGGAAGCATTGAAGAAATACTATTCGGATGCAATAATCACGAATGGCAGCGAAAAAAATGCAGGTGACGAGATGAACTGGATGAACTGGATCCCATCGGGAGGAACTGTAGTAATATCACAGGATGGAAGCAGCACTGCCTGGCCAAAAGGAACAATCATTACCGATAAGGATGAGCTTCCCGATCTGATTGCGGCTGTTTACCCTGTATTTGTGAAATACAGCGATGAAGCAAGGGAAAGAGCGCTCACGTTTATCAGTAAAATGAATCCTTATGTTCATCAGGAGAAAGGGGCCACAGGAGCCATATACAAAGCCGAAAAGGGGAAACCGATCCTCATCCCGTTGCTGAAGTTTATTTCGCAGTGATTCCTTTTATGCTTATGTTACTTCACCTATTTGGCTTTCCATGCAGGATATTTATCTATTACCTCCCGGGGGGCATCGGTATACCAGCTGTAATTATTCCGTCTTTCATAGCTTATTTCTTCTAAGGTCTCCCTTTTAATCCCATCTCGGTCACAAACATATGGTTTTTCTGTCTCGAGGTCATAAAATCTTGCCCACAGATCTCCTGCTTTTGGATCCTGAACTATCCTTCTGTCACTCTTTCCATCGCTGCCAGTGAAATAATCCCATCTTGTATTCTTTATCCTGTGTGCTTCAAACCATTCTATGGCACCATTGATAGAAGAGATAATCTCAGGAGAAGGATTTTTTATCTTCATGAGCAATTTCACTATCTCTGCACTTTCCTGTCCGCTGAATGATGGCAGTTCATAGGATCTTGCCTTGGCGGGGAGAAGAGTTTTCACATCATGCTGGGCACACCAGACTGTCGGCCTTCCGTTTACAATTATCTGTGTTTTTAAGATACATTCAATTCCTTTTTTATACTCTGTTTTTGCCCTCGCTGTTAATTTGGGGGAGGTCATGGAACTGTAGGGTTCTTTTTTCTCACCTATATCCCGCAACATCTCCAGAATGTTCACTATTGCATTGTCATTGAATGTAATATGGGAATAATAACCTTTTCTTAAAGGATAAAACATTGGCCATCCCCCGTTTTTATACTGAGCATCAAGTATGAATTTCAATCCCCTGTTGAAAGAATCTTTATAAGCCTGGTTATTTGCATTGTTGTACATTTTTGCCAGGAATATCATTTCAGTCGTTGTTGCGCTGTTATCGAAAATCGCATCATTCAGCCCCTTATCATCCTTTATCTTAGCTTTCTCAGCATCTGTGAGAGGCTTGTGAACTGGAATATTTTTCGGCCATCCCCCAAGATCCCTCTGGTACAAAAGAACATTTTCTGCTATAGCTTTTGATTCTTCCGAACCGTACCATTCATCCGGCATCTTCGTAGCGATATACTGCCACGACTGCCTGGTATATGGCATCTGACTTTTTGTTGAATGAATACCGGAAAGTAAGAAGAATACTATTAGTCCTGCTTTAAAAAATATTTTCATGTTTAATGTCTTTATATCTGAACAGTTTGACAAAAATAGTCAGAATCTTTCATATGCGTTTATACATGCAGATCTTACTTTTAATCTGTCCGGTTGAGCCATATTAATTAATTTGTATATTCGTCAGATTTAAAAATCCCGAACAACATGGAAAAACGAAACTTATTGACTATTGTTTTATTGATTGCCGTAACAGGCACTCTTTCAGCATTCTTATTATCCTTTAAACAAGCTCCCAAGAAGAATATAGGACTTCAGCTTTATTCCATCCGTGACTCTATCAGGAAAAATGTCCCTGCCGCTATCGAAAAAATCGCAAAGATGGGTTTTACTTTTGTAGAACCTGCTGGTTATGCCGACGGCAAATTCTATGGTATGGACCCGGTCGCATTTAAAGATCTCTGCCTTAAGAACGGAATGAAGGTTCTGAGCTCACACACCAGCCAGCCACTTCCAAATGATACCAACAGGATTAAAATCATGGTCTGGTGGGATGAATGCATTGATGCTCATGTTGCCGCAGGAGCAAAATATCTTGTACAACCCTCAATGGGTGATGATGCTTATAAAAGTCAGGAGACTCTGAAAAAGTATTGCGAGTATTTCAATACCATTGGTGAGAAATGCAATGCTAAAGGAATAAAATTTGGTTATCATAACCATTCCGGGGAGTTTTCAACCCGGCTCGAGGGACAGACAGTCTATGACTTTATGCTGAATAATACTGATCCGTCAAAGGTCTTTTTTCAAATCGACCTTTACTGGTGCGTCGAGGGAGGTAAAAATCCTGTTGATTATTTCAATAATTACCCGGGTCGTTTTGTACTCTGGCATATTAAGGACAAAGAAGAAATAGGAGCCAGCGGGCAGATGGATTTTGCTTCAATGTGGGCAGCAAAAAAGAAATCAGGAATGAAATATGGCATTGTTGAGGTTGAGAGATATAACTTCGATGAGTTTACCAGCTGCAAGAAGAGCATCGATTTTCTGAATGCCGCAGATTATGTAAAGATGCCGAAGAAATAGACCTTGCCGGACAAACCGGGAAACAGAATTATTTTCAGGGAGGATCGCAAATATATTTTATTAAGTAATCTTCCCTGAATTCTTTTATAACTTTAAGATCTGGTATATCAAATGATTTATGAAGACAACACCCTTACTGCTGTCAATCTTAGCATTTCTTCTGATAAGCTGTAACAATGATTATTATTCAGAAGAAGATTTTCAGTCAATTCTGAAAATCGATTCACATGTACATATAAGGTGCAGTGACGGGACATTTGAAAACCAGGCAGAAAAGGATAACTTTTTGCTGATTACCATGAGTGTTGATCATTCTGATTCTGTTAATATAAGAGAGAGGCAGAATCTTGCTTTAGCGTCGGTGCAAAATTATCCGGGCAGGATTTTTTACGGACCTTCTTTTCATTTTGATACTGCCGGATGGGGTACATATAACTGGGCCAGTAAAGTGATATCCAGGCTTGAAAAAGATATTTCTGCAGGAGCAGTATGTGTTAAATTGTGGAAGAATATTGGAATGAAAGTACGTGACAGATCCGGGAAATTCATAATGGTTGATGATCCGGGACTGCAACCTGTTTTTGACTACATCAGGAGTAAAGGACTTCCGGTGACAGGGCACCTTGGTGAACCACGGAATTGCTGGCTGCCGCTTGATCAGATGACTGTCAGCAGCGACAGCAGTTATTTTGCACAAAATCCACAGTATCATATGTTCCTTCACCCGGAATACCCATCCTATGATGACCAGATAAATGCAAGAGATAACCTTCTGAAAAAGAATCCGGATCTTGTATTCATAGGATGTCATCTTGGGAGTCTGGAATGGAATGTTGATTCTCTTGCCTCAAGACTTGACAGGTACTCCAATATGGCTGTCGATATGACTGCAAGAATCTGTCATCTTCAGTACCAGTCAGCGCAAAACAGGAAACAAGTGCGTGATTTCATAATAAAATACCAGGACAGGCTGCTTTATGGGACTGATTCTGAATATAGATGCTCTGATAATCCGGAGGATTTTAGAAATGGTTTACATGATACCTGGCTCGACGACTGGAAATATTTTGCATCTGACGCAGAGATGACTTCCGATAAATTTAAAGGGAAATTCCAGGGACTGCAACTACCGAAAGAGGTAGTAAATAAAATCTACAACGGAAATGCCATTAAATGGTATAAGCTGACAATCTAAGATATATTCACTATTCGATCATTTAAGAACCCGGGCACATTTAACTAAAAAAGAAAAATCCCTTGCTGATCCGGGTTTTTTCATAAATTTACTTATGAAAGTACACGAGTAAGGAAAATATCGAAGTTAAAGAACCACACATAATTTTGTGATTATTAATCCTGATGATAATAAGCCGGTTAAATTACATGGAAAGATCACTCCGGTAAAGTAAGTGATTTGTTTTTTGATTTAACTGTAAATTAAACCCCTTAGAAATAGAGCTATGAAAAAACTACTTATTACATTTTTGACTCTGCAGGTTTTAATTGCCTGCCAGACGAAGAATCCATCGGGTGCAGGTTCAGAAGCGGAGTTGCCATTTCACAGATGGGCTCCAACCCCGCCTATGGGCTGGAACAGCTGGGATTGCTATGGACCTACAGTTACTGAGGCTGAGGTGAAAGCAAATGCCGATTATATGGCTCAGTATCTTAAAAAATCAGGTTGGGAATATATTGTCGTCGATATACGGTGGTATGTTGAAAATGATAAGGCAGGAGGCTATAATCAGGAAGATCCGATATATACGATGGATGAGTATGGAAGATTTATCCCGGCAGTAAACCGCTTTCCTTCGGCTGCTGATGGTAATGGTTTCAAACCGCTTGCCGAATATGTTCATGCTAAAGGATTGAAATTCGGAATACATGTCATGCGTGGAATACCAGTTATTGCTGTTAAAAAGAATACGCCCATCCCTGGAAGTACTGCCATGGCCGGGGACATCTACACTACTGAAAATCAATGCTTCTGGTTACGGGATATGTACACTGTCGTGGCAGGAAAAGAGGGAGCACAGGAATATTACAATTCATTATTTCAGCTTTATGCATCATGGGGAGTTGATTTTATAAAAATGGATGATCTTTCCGGCCGTGCCAGTGAAATCGAGATGGTCAGAAAAGCTATTGATAATTGCGGAAGGCCGATAGTAATAAGCATTTCTCCGGGCGGAGACAGTCCGGAAGCGGCTGAATTTCTGAAGAATAATGTAAATATGTGGCGCACTTCGAATGATTTTTGGGATAGCTGGCCGCAACTCAGGAATCAGTTTACGATCCTTAACGACTGGGTTGCGCTTGGCGCAAAGGGTTGCTGGCCAGATGGTGACATGCTTCCTCTTGGTAAAATAGGGTTAAGAGCTGAGCGCGGAGATCCCCGGTGGTCAGGATTTACAAAAGACGAACAGTATACTCTAATGACATTGTTTGCCATTTTCCGTTCACCCCTGATGTTTGGGGGCGATCTGCCCAGTAACGATGAATTTACGTTATCGCTGATTACCAATAAAGATGTTCTGAATGTAAATCAGCATAGTATGAACGGCAGACAACTTTTCAGGGAGACTGACCTGATCGCCTGGACAGCGGATGATCCAAAAACAGGTGATAAATATCTGGCTCTTTTTAATGCAATGGATCAGGATCCGGTTTTTGAGAGTAAAACGGTCTGGAAAAGTGACATAATTACACAGGATACACCCGATCAAAGTGTAGATATTGATATTGATATAAGCGGAGCAAAGAAATTATATCTCGTAACAACCTATGACGATGATACAGGTTTCTCAAACCACAATTGTGACTGGATCGAGCCAGTGTTAATTGGTCCAAAAGGCACTGTTAACCTTACAGACCATAAATGGGTTGAAGCGTCATCCGGACAGGGAAGGCCGGTTGTTAATCAAACAGCCATAGGCGGGAAGCTGACTGTAAATGGGAAAGAATATAAAAATGGGATCAGTGCCAATGCTACGTCAATCATTGAGTACGATCTGCCAGATGGTGTGACCAGATTCAAGGCAAAGGCCGGACTCGATAATGGAACTGTTGCCGGTGCAGGTATCCCGGGTACCAGTCTGGATGCTCAGCTGAGAAGGGCAAATAATGGGAAATTCCTGGTATTCATTGAAGATCCTGCCGGTCCCGTGCCAGCCGATAAAGATTCTATTTCTGTGAAATTTGAACAGCTTGGTTTAACAGGTACCCATATTGTTACAGACCTTTGGACCGGTGAAAAACTCGGAAAATTTACGGATGAATTCACCCGTATAATCACCCGTCATGGGGCAGGTCTTTACAGAATACATTAATAAAATCTATTGTGATGAAAAGCAACCTTAAATTATTACTTATATCTCTGGTCTGCCTGTTTCAAATTAATTCAGGAATAGCGCAGATACCTTTTCTTAAAAACAATGAATTTAATGCCACTCAGCTGATTGTTCATGGCAAACCCTTCTTAATGCTTACCGGAGAGGCAAATAATTCTTCAGGATCGGGTATTGCTCACATGGAGAAAACTATGAAATCGCTTAAGGATGCAAATCTGAATTCGATGCTTGTGTCAGTATCGTGGGAAATTATTGAACCAAAAGAAGGAGTTTTTGATAAGCTTGAATCAGTCGGAATTTATGACTGGTACGGAGCTTTCTATACCCGATTCTGGATTGACCCGAAGGAGGACCTGATCGATAAGTTCAGAAATCTTGTCTATCAGTCAATTTCAGACTAAATGTTTCTATTAAATTATAATTCCTTTTTTAACCTCTAACCCTTAAAATTGGATATAAAAAAATTTCTTTGGAATTAAGAGAGAAAATTATGTGCGGAATAAAAAATATTATTACTTTTATAATGTGAAGTAATCGCGAAAGTTACCGTGTAAGTGAATCTTAAATTTTAAAAATGAAAAAAATAGTTATTACAGGAGCGGGAGGGTTTATAGCAGGTCACCTGGTAAAAGAGCTGTTGAAGAAAGGTCATATTGTAAAAGCTGTGGATATTAAACCTCTTAATGAATGGTACCAGGTTTTTCCTGAAGCTGATAATCTGGTTCTGGATCTTCGTCTAAGGGAAAACTGTTTTACTACTGTTAATGGTTTTAATGAAGTCTTCAACCTGGCTGCAGATATGGGGGGAATGGGTTTTATTGAGAACAATAGGGCCGCTTGTATGATAAGCGTCCTGATCAATACACATCTTCTTATTGCATCTCGTGAATGCGGAATAGAAAGGTTCTTTTATTCGTCATCGGCATGTGTTTACAATGGTGATAAACAGACTGATCCTGATAATCCGGGTTTGAAGGAATCTGATGCCTACCCGGCACTTGCAGAAGACGGTTACGGCTGGGAGAAACTTTTCAGCGAGCGTATGTGCAGACACTTCAGTGAGGATTTCGGTCTCACAACAAGAGTAGCCAGGTTCCATAATGTATATGGACCTTACGGAACATTCGATGGCGGCAGGGAAAAAGCTCCGGCAGCCATGTGCCGTAAAGTTATTGAGGCATCGGTCACCGGTAGCAGGGAGATCACAATCTGGGGCGATGGTCATCAGACCCGCAGCTTCATGTATATTGACGATTGCATCAAGGGGATTCTTGATATTATGTACAGCAACATTGAAGAACCTATCAATCTTGGCAGCAGCGAGATGGTCTCTATCAACCAGCTGGTTGATATTGTAGAAGATATTGCAGGATATAAGCTTGAAAGGAAATATGACCTTGATGCTCCAAAGGGAGTAAGAGGCCGTAACAGTGATAATACCTTAATAAAACAATATCTCCAGTGGGAACCATCCATCCCTTTAAGAAAGGGCATGAAGAAAACTTATGACTGGATAAAGGAGCAAATGTTACAGGATTCGGAAAGCAAAAAAGATATAAGCAGATTTAATAAATAAACCTATCAGGGTAATGAATAGCAAAAAGGTACTGGTAAGCGGTTGTTTTGATCTGTTGCATGGCGGGCATATAGCATTTCTCAAGACAGCCGCGTCCTATGGCAGACTATACGTCAGTGTCGGAAGGGATGACAACCTGCTTATGCTGAAAGGTAAAAGACCTTTCTTTTCTCAGGAGGAACGATTATACATAGTAAAGTCTGTAAAATACGTCTATGAAGCTTTCCTGGCATCAGGTTCAGGGATGCTTGATTTTAAACCGGATATCATCAGGATCAAACCTGATATTTTCATTGTTAACGAAGACGGGCATACTTCCGAAAAGGAGAAACTCTGCAAAAAATCAGGGATTGAATACATGGTCCTCAAACGTATCCCGGAAGAGGGATTGCCTGCCCGTTCCAGTTCAGCTTCAAAAAAAGAACTGAGATTCCCTTACCGCCTTTGTCTTGCCGGCGGCTGGATCGACCAGCCATGGGTATCCAAAATATATCCCGGATCAGTAGTTGTTGCACAAATATGGCCAACTATGGATTTCAATGGAAGGTCAGGCCTTGCAACAAGCTCACGTGATTTTGGAATAAGAATCTGGGGAGACAGGTACCCGGAAGGTGATCCTGTTGGAAATGCAAAAATTCTTTTTGGTGCCGAGAATCCGCCGGGAAAGAAATATGTCTCCGGATCACAGGACCATCTGGGATTGCTTCTGCCAGGCGTAAACCGATTGTATTATGATGGCGGATACTGGCCCGACAAAATTGAGTCAACCATTGAGAAAGAAATCTGTGACTGGCTTTCGGATGTTATTTACATGGTACGATTGAAACCAAGACCGGAGGGCTACGATCCGCTGAAAGAAATGCACCTGGAAAAACCTTTTATCAAAGAACTTGGAGAAGCAGGAGACAGATGCTGGAACGCTATACTTAAAAAAGATATTAACGGACTCGGGAAATCCATGACTGACACACTTATGGCATGGAAGAAGATTTTACCTCTGACAGTTCCTGAACGGATTATGGAAGAGATGGAAACAAAGTATTTTCCTTGCTATCCGGGTGCAATTTTATCAGGCAGTGGAGGCGGGTATGCAATTATTGTTTCGGATAAGGATATTGAAGGAGCAATTAAGATAAAGGTTAGGTACTAAAAAGATAAAAGATAAAAGATAAAAGATAAAAGTAAAAAGATAAAAATAAAATGACTATGAAAACCAACCGATTATTCATTTCATTTCTGGCATTTATTGCAATTGCAGCATTTGCTTTATCGTGTAAGAGTAAACCGGCAGAACAGGAACAAACCCTGTTTACTGCTTCATTCACAACAAAGCTTGAATCCTTTAAACAATACCGCTATCCCGAGTGGTTCCGTGATGCCAAATTCGGTATCTGGGCACACTGGGGGCCTCAGGCCGTACCACGCCAGGGCGACTGGTATGCAAGAAAGATGTACGAATCTGACATTGTTGACCGGAGAACCAACGAACCTACCGGAAAGCCCAGCAAAGAATACCTCTATCACCTGGAACATTATGGTCATCCTTCAAAATTCGGATATAAGGATATTATTCCCCTCTGGAAAGCTGAAAGATGGGATCCTGACCAGTTAATGGCGCTTTATAAAAAAGTGGGAGCTAAATACTTTGTCAGCATGGCATCGCATCATGACAATTTCTTCCTTTGGGGCTCGAAGATAC
This sequence comes from uncultured Rikenellaceae bacterium, assembly GCA_964557905.1. Lineage (GTDB taxonomy): Bacteria > Bacteroidota > Bacteroidia > Bacteroidales > VadinHA17 > LD21. The sequence continues at coordinate 14,375 of CAZLCF010000056.1, forward strand.
ACAAGTGGAATGCCGTAAATATGGGTCCAATGAAAGATGTTGTTGGTCTATGGCAGCAGGCTGCAAAAAAGGAGGGGCTCCGTTTTGGCGTTTCTGAACACCTTGGTGCAAGCTATACCTGGTTTCAGCCAAGTCATGGTGCTGATAAGAGCGGCCCTTTGAAAGGCGTTCCATACGATGGAGCCAATCCTGAGTACCAGGATCTTTACCATCCGAAAACAGCACCGGACGATATCCAATGGCT
>CAZLCF010000057.1:0-14478 GCA_964557905.1 uncultured Rikenellaceae bacterium
GACTAACAGTATTATTAATCATATATGGAAGAACTATTTGTCCAGGAACCAGCTATTGCATCTGAGAAATCAAAAGATGAACAACTAACAACCGGTGTTCAGACTAAAGTTGAAGAGAAGGAAATCATAAAGCCGGTAAAGCAGGAAAACAAAAAAGCTGTTTATTCTCACGATGAAGCTGTGGAGGCAAGCATTGAGTATTTCAGGGGCGATGAACTTGCAGCAAGGGTCTGGGTAAACAAATATGCTTTAAAAGATTCCTTCGGGAACCTTTATGAAAAAACACCAGACGATATGCATCACCGGCTGGCACGCGAAATACACAGAGTTGAGCTGAAATATAAAAATCCGCTGCCGGAAGATCTTATTTACAGCGTTCTTAAGGACTTTACATATATTGTACCCCAGGGAGGTCCGATGACAGGAATAGGAAATGAATACCAGATTGCCTCCCTTTCAAATTGCTTTGTCATTGGCAATGACGGATCGTCTGATTCTTATGGCGGTATAATGAAGATTGACCAGGAGCAGGTACAGCTGATGAAACGCCGCGGTGGTGTCGGACACGATCTGTCGCATATCAGGCCAAAGGGAACACCGGTTCTGAATAGTGCTCTTACTTCGACGGGTGTCGTTCCCTTTATGGAGAGGTATTCAAATTCAACACGTGAAGTTGCTCAGGATGGAAGAAGGGGTGCCCTGATGCTTTCAATTTCCATCAAGCATCCGGATTCAGGAAAATTTATTGATGCAAAACTGGAATGCGGGAAGGTTACAGGCGCCAACGTATCGGTAAAGATCACTGATGAATTCATGAAAGCCGTGGAAGAAAAAACCATCTTCCGCCAGCAATACCCGATAAATTCGGATAATCCGAAATTCATAAATGTCATTGATGCGAACCAGCTGTGGAGCAAGATAATACACAACGCCTGGCAATCAGCCGAGCCCGGAGTCCTTTTCTGGGATACAATAATCAGGGAAAGCGTTCCGGATTGCTATGCCGATCTTGGTTTCGCAACAGTATCAACAAATCCATGCGGCGAAATACCATTATGCCCCTATGACAGCTGCAGGCTGCTGGCCATTAATCTTTTCAGCTATGTAAAAAATCCGTTCAAGGATAATGCAGAATTTGATTTTGAATTGTACAAGGAGCATGTCGGGCTGGCTCAGAGGATGATGGATGATATCATTGATCTCGAAATGGAAAAGATCAATGTCATACTCGCCAAGATCGATGGAGATCCTGAACCGGATGAATTGAAAATGGTTGAAAAAAACCTCTGGAAAAATATCAGGAAAAAATCAGAGGAGGGAAGGAGAACCGGTATCGGAATTACGGCTGAAGGTGATATGCTTGCGGCACTGGGACTGAGGTATGGCACCGATGAGGCTACAGATTTTTCAGTCGAAGTTCATAAGACACTGGCGCTCGAAGCTTATAAATCATCAACATATCTGGCTAAGGAAAGAGGACCGTTCACAATTTTTGATGCGGAACGCGAAAAAAACAATCCTTTCATTCTCAGGATGAAGGAGATAGATCCCATCATGTATAACAACATGGTAAAATTCGGACGAAGGAACATAGCCCTGCTGACCATTGCACCAACCGGCACCACAAGCCTCATGACACAGACAACATCGGGGATTGAACCGATCTTCTCCGTCTTCTATAAACGCAGGAGAAAAGTAAATCCAAACGACCAGGATGTCAAAGTAACCTTCAAGGATGAGATCGGCGATTCATGGGAAGAATTCAATGTATTCCACCACAAGTTTGTTGAGTGGCTGAAGCTTAACGGATACGATCCTGATGAGGTTACTAGAATGAATGACGAGGAGATTGAATCTATAATTGCAAAATCGCCATATTTTAAAGCAACTGCCAACGATATTGACTGGGTCGCAAAAGTAAAAATGCAGGGTGCAATTCAAAAGTGGGTGGATCATTCCATAAGTGTGACCATTAACCTTCCTGCCAATGTAAAAGAGGAGCTGGTAAGCGAATTATATCTCACGGCATGGAAATCCGGATGCAAGGGAGCAACTGTCTATCGCGACGGATCAAGAAGCGGCGTACTTATTACAGGAAAACCGGAAACAAGGGCAGAAAGACCGAAACGCCCGAAAGTACTTGATTGCGATGTAATAAGGTTCAATATTAGTGAAGAGAAATGGGTTGCTTTTGTGGGACTGAAAGATTCCAGGCCATATGAAATATTCACCGGGCTGGCCGATGAGGAAATATTCCCTATTCCGAAAAGCATTGTAAAGGGGCAGATTATCAAGATCAAAAGTGATGACGGGAAGACCCGCTATGATTTTCAGTATACCGATAAATACGGCTATAAGAAAACCATCGGCGGCCTGTCACATATGTTCAAGCCAGAATTCTGGAACTATGCAAAACTGATATCAGGTGTATTGCGTCATGAGATGCCTATTGCCGATGTGGTGAACCTTGTACAGTCGCTGAAGCTTGACAGTGAATCAATCAATAACTGGAAAAATGGTGTTGAGAGGGCACTGAAAAAATATATTCCGAACGGCACCAAAGCAAAAGGCACATGTGGCGAATGCGGCTCGCATAATCTTGTTTACCAGGAAGGTTGTCTTATATGCAAGGATTGCGGTTCTTCAAAGTGCGGTTAGAAAACTACTCTGTTATTTAATTACGCTCATCTCTTTGCCGATCTTCTCAAAAGCTTTAATTGCTTTATCAAGGTGTTGCTTTTCGTGTGCGGCAGAAAGCTGAACACGGATCCGTGCCTGTCCTTTCGGAACGACAGGATAATAAAATCCGATTACATAAATTCCTTCACCAAGAAGCCTGGCAGCAAATTCCTGTGAAAGTTTTGCATCATAAAGCATCACGGCGCAAATTGCAGATTTAGTGGGTTTTATATCAAATCCCAGGTGAGTCATCCTGCTGATAAAATACTCGGCATTCCTGTGGAGCTTATCCTGAAGAGTATTTGTTTCGGTCATCATATCTATCATTTTAATTCCTGCAGCTGCAACCAGGGGTGGTATTGAATTTGAGAAGAGATATGGCCGTGATCTTTGCCTTAAAAGCTCAATAATCTCTTTTCTGCCTGTGGTAAAACCGCCTATGGCTCCGCCAAATGCTTTTCCCAGAGTCCCTGTAATAATATCAACCTGTCCCATGATATTATATGATTCAGTAACTCCCCTGCCGGTCTCACCAACGACTCCTGCAGAATGGGATTCATCAACCATCACCATTGAATTATACAGATCTGCCAGTTCTGTAATTCTCTTAAGAGGTGCGACATTACCGTCCATTGAAAAGACACCGTCAGTGACTATCAGTCTGAAACGTTGAGCCTGTGCAAGCTTTAACTGCTTCTCAAGATCATCCATATTTGCGTTTTCGTACCTGTATCTCTGGGCTTTGCAGAGACGCACGCCATCTATAATGGAAGCATGATTCAGTGCATCGGAAATAATTGCATCTTCTTCGGTAAGGAGTGGTTCAAACACTCCGCCGTTAGCATCGAAGCAAGCGGCATAGAGTATCGTATCTTCAGTATTGAAAAATCTGGCTATTTTTCTTTCCAGCTCCTTATGAAGATCTGTTGTCCCGCAGATGAACCTCACTGACGACATCCCGTATCCATGATCTTCAAGAGCAGCTTTAGCTGCTTCTATCAGATCCGGATTATTTGAAAGCCCGAGATAATTATTGGCACAGAAATTCAACACCTTCTGTCCTGTATCCAGTTCAATCTCAGCACCCTGAGGTGAGACGATAATCCTTTCATCTTTGTAAAGGCCGGCTTCTTTGATCTCATCAATGATTTTGATAAGATGTTTTTGATAGTTGTTATACATATTTTAGTTGAAAGTTTATAAAGTCCATAAAGTCTATAAAGTCTATAAAGTCTATAAAGTCCATAAAGTCTATAAAGTCTATAAAGTCCATAAAGTCCATAAAGTCTATAAAGTATGTAAAGTCGAAAGAAGTTAGTTTAATGTTTTGATCAAACCGGAAATGATTTTGGAAATCTCTCTGGATGAATTTAAAAGAATTAAATATTCTTCTTCTTTTATATATTTTAATTCAAAAGCAAGATAAAGCATTGATCTTACTTCACCGCATGATCCTTTGGCGATAAACAAGAAATGTTTAAACTCACTATCTGATTTTCGTTCAAATCCTTCAGCTATATTGTTCATTATGGAGACTGAAGCTCTGCACAGCTGATCCTTAAACCCAAAATCCCTTAAATTCTTCAATGCAGAATAAATGTTCAGAGTCATATATTTAGCTTTTTGCCACGCTAAAATATCTTCAAACTGATCGATCTTCATGGAATTTAAAAATTAAACATCTTGTAGTTTTCTGACTTTATGGACTTTTGACTTAATAGACTTTTGACTTAATTATTCCCAATTTAAAATTACTTTTCCACAGTTCCCTTCTTCCATTATGTCGAAACCTTTCTGAAAATCGTCAATATGTAAACGATGCGTGATAACAGGATCAAGATTGATGCCGCCGATTATCATCATTTCCATTTTATACCAGGTCTCCCACATCTCTCTTCCATATATCCCTTTCAGTGTAATGGCCTTGAATATTATATCGCTCCATGGGACATTAAAATCCGATGGAAGTATTCCAAGCAATGAAATGCATGATCCATTATACATATTGCTTATCATTTCAATAAACGCTTTTGGTGACCCTGACATTTCAAGTCCAATATCGAATCCTCTCATTCCCAGCTTCTTAACTGCATCAGAGATTTTTTCTCCCTTTGCAGGGTTTACCGTAAGTGTTGCTCCCATTTTCTTTGCTATCTCCAGCCGGTAATCACTGAGGTCACTTGCGACAATGAATCTTGCTCCTGAATATTTTGCGATGGCAACTGCCATGCTCCCAATGAGTCCTGCTCCCGTTATCAGTACATCTTCACCCAGGAGAGGGAAAGAAAGTGCAGTATGAGTAGCATTACCGAACGGGTCCATTATTGCTGCCCAGTCATCGGGGATCCTGTAGTCGAGAGGTACAATATTTAATGCCGGTATTCTGACATATTCGGCAAAAGATCCATCAATATGTACGCCTATCCCGACTGAATTTTCACAGACATGCTCCTTCCCTCGTCGGCAATTCCGGCAATGACCGCAAGCCAGATGCCCTTCACCCGTAACACGGTCACCGATTTTCAGATTGGCTACACCGGCTCCGATCTTTTCAATATAACCCATATATTCATGCCCGATCACCATAGGTGTCCTTATGGTTTTTTGTGACCATTCGTCCCACTTGTAAATATGAAGATCTGTGCCGCATATAGCTGATTTCTTCACTTTTATGATCACATCATTCAATCCCGGTTCAGGAACTGGAACTTCCTGCATCCATAAACCTCTTTCCGGGCGGGCTTTTACCAGGGCTTTCATCTTCTTCATTTGGCTGAATTTTTAGGCATTCTGCGATTTTGATGAATAACAAAGTTAATACAATTATGCCTTATCAAAACCTGACTAATGCCATACTATACATATATATCACGGTTTACATATCTTTGTGTAGTCTTAACCAGATTTTCAGTTTATGCAACAAGTTAGGGTACGTTTTGCTCCTAGTCCTACCGGTCCTCTGCACATTGGAGGAGTCAGGACAGCACTCTATAATTTTCTTTTTGCAAAAAGGAATAACGGTGTTTTCATATTGAGGATTGAAGATACTGACCAGGCAAGATTTGTCGATGGCGCAGAAGAATATATTACTGAGTCGCTGAAATGGTGCGGAATAGTCATTGATGAAGGGATCGATGAGGGAGGGAATCATGGCCCTTACCGTCAGAGCGACAGAAAACATCTGTACAGGCAGTATGCTGATATCCTTGTTGATAAAGGCGATGCATACTATGCCTTTGATACTCCTGATAAGCTGGAAGAACTGAGGATCCGCGCAGAAAAAGAAGGAAAAACATTTATCTACAATGCCTCAGTCAGGGGGAAAATGCACAATTCGTTATCAATGCCTGAATCAAGCTGGAAAGATCTTCTTGAAGGGGAAGAACCCTATGTGATCCGGTATAAAATGCCATTGAATGAAGATATTCATTTTGATGATATGATCCGCGGACACATTGTGGTAAACACCGGAACCCTTGATGATAAGGTACTTTTTAAATCAGACGGTATGCCAACATATCACCTGGCACATATTGTCGATGATCACCTGATGGAAATAAGTCATGTGATACGCGGTGAAGAATGGCTCCCGTCGCTTCCACTGCATTTTTTGCTTTACCGCTCTTTCGGATGGGAAAAGCCGCTCTTTGCACACCTTCCTCTTCTGCTTAAACCGGACGGGAAAGGGAAATTAAGCAAACGGGACGGTGATAAGATGGGATTTCCCGTATTCCCCCTGTACTGGCCGTATGGTGAAACTGCAAAAGGTTACAGGGAAGAAGGATATTATCCTGAAGCTTTTGTAAATATGCTGGCCCTGCTTGGCTGGAATCCCGGAACAGAAAAAGAGATCTTCAGCATGGATGAGCTTATTAATTCTTTTTCTATTGAAAGAGTCCATAAATCAGGTTCGCGGTTTGATCCGGAAAAAGCCAGATGGTTCAATCACCATTATCTTCAGCAAAGAAGCAATAATCAGCTGGCTCTTGAATTCAGGGATTATCTGAGGGCACAGGGTTATCATCACGATATTGGTGATCTTGAGACAATTATAGGTCTTGTTAAGGAACGGGTAAGCTTTGTTAAGGACATCTGGCAAGAGACAGATTTCTTTTTCAGGAGACCAGAATCCTACGACAAAGAGGTAACAAAAAAACGTTGGATGCCTGAAACATCAGCGCAGTTGCATGAACTTAAAGCAATCCTGGAGGATATTGATACATTTACTCCGGAAATCATCGAACAGACTGTCAAGAGCTGGATCGCAAGGAAAGGATATAATACCGGAGCTGTAATGAATGCCTTCAGGCTGGTCATCGTTGGAGCATCGCGCGGCCCGCACATGTTTGATATTATTTCCTGGATAGGGAAGGAGGAGACATTGAACCGCATCAAAAACGGAATTTCAGCTATTGGAAATCAGATACAATGAATCTCCCCGGGAAAGGCGACTATATCGATATTCATACACATGATGCCAGTCCGGTTCCCGGCGTTTTTTCAGTTGAAGTACTGATGGCTCATGAAGGAAGAGAACCTGCAGATATCCCCGGGATAACATATACTTTTGGAATTCACCCGTGGTATCTGGATGAATCAAATCATGACAGGCTTATTGCTTCTGTTAATAAATTAACAGCAAATCCTGCTGTCGTTGCTGTGGGAGAAGCCGGATTTGACAAGATAAAGGGCCCGTCAATGTACCTTCAGCGCGAGATATTTGAGGAACAGGTAATTATAGCGGAAGAACACAGAAAGCCTGTTGTTATCCATTGTGTCAGAGCATGGGATGAGCTGCTCAAGGCTCACAGGAAACTCAATCCAAAAATGCCATGGCTGGTACATGGCTTCAGGGGAAAACCTGACCTTGCCATGCAGTTGATTACAAAAAGGATGTATCTCTCTTTCTGGTTCGATTTTATTTTAAAACCTGAATCCTCACAACTTATTAGAAGTCTTCCGCACGACCGGATATTTCTTGAAACTGACGGTGCTAATGTAAATATTGCAGACATATATAATAAGGTATCTGTTGATTTGGGTATTTCAGCAGAAGAACTTAAAACAATTATTTATTCTAACTTTTACAAATTCTTTAATTTAAACCCTTCGTGAACCTTTGTGCCATCCTTTGTGCACCTTTGTGGTTAATTTCTTTTACCACGAAGTAACACAAAGTAAAAATATTATTAAGGTGGATATGTGGTTATCCAGAACGGAAATGCTTCTAGGGGCTGAGGGCTTGAAAAAGCTTAAAGCGGCCAGGGTTCTTGTTGTAGGGCTGGGAGGTGTTGGTGCCTATGCTGCTGAGATGATCTGCAGGGCAGGGATCGGTTCCATGACAATTGTTGACGGCGACACCATACATGCTTCCAACCGGAACAGGCAGCTGCTTGCACTTAAAAGCACAACAGGATCGGTAAAGGCTGAGATAATGGGCTCAAGACTTATGGATATCAATCCCGGACTTAAGCTCAATATCATAAAAGAGTATATCCGTGACGACAGGCTGATCGAAGTGCTGGATCCCGGATTTGAATATGTTGTTGACGCCATAGATACGCTTTCTCCAAAGGTGTTCCTGATATATCACTCCCTGCAGAGAAAATATCCTGTTGTAAGTTCAATGGGTTCAGGAGGGAAGTATGATCCTCTCAAAATCAGAATAGCAGATATTTCTGATACCACTGACTGTAATCTGGCCAGGACATTGCGCAAAAGACTTCACAAACTTGGTATCAGAGAGGGATTTACAGCAGTCTATTCTCCTGAAACAACCGACAAAACGAAAATTATTCCGGTTTTGGGGGAACAGAATAAAGCCTCAATCGTGGGGACAATTTCCTATATGCCAGCCGCATTCGGGATAGCCTGCGCATCGGTGGTGATCCGTGATCTTGCAGAAATTTTCAGGTAAGATACATGCCTTGTCCCAGCTAATTGAACTTTTTCAAACCGTATTGGTTCAACATGTAAATTGAATCTTTCAATTCTATTGCATAACTTAATTACTATATTTGTGCGCTAATATTATGACTGTCAGGTTTTAATCTGATGAGGAAGATTTTTAATAAAATAGCTGTCTTTTGGTTATGGCTGGCTGGTTTGATCCTGTTTGCCCATCTTATCATTTCTCATGACCATCATATAGCTGATACATCTGAAAATCAGGATGAAAATTGTCCCGTTTCGAACAGCGAATCCGGTCATCAATCAGGTTTCCCGGTACATTGTCATGCTTTTAATGATCTGGTTTCAGAAAAGTTCAGGATTAATCAAATTCTTCCTTATCTTCAATATAACCTAAATGCATTCATCTGCTCCTCTGATAAAACTGTTTTTGATTCACACGCTTATTGTGTGAGAATTTTCGACTTACAAAAGCCGCTTATTAATTTATATGCTCTTGAATTATTTCTACTAAGAGCACCTCCTTCCCTGGCTTAATACTATTCATACTGCATTTTTATAAAAGGGATTTTAAAAATCCCTACGATCATCATTATGCAAATGTGTTTCGTTTCTATGATTATTAACAAATTTAATTAAAATGATAAATCGGATAATCTCCTTCTCAATCAGGAATAAGTTCATTGTCGGATTATTCGTTTTGGCTCTGATAGGATGGGGAACTTACTCGTTATCAAAACTGCCAATTGATGCCATACCAGATATAACAAATAACCAGGTTCAGGTAATATCCCTGGCGCCATCATTAGCAGTCCAGGAGGTGGAGAGTTTCATCACGGCTCCCATTGAGGTTGCCGTAGCCAATATCCCTGATATTATTGAACTCAGATCCATCTCACGGCTGGGTTTGTCAGTAGTAACCGTAGTATTTGAAGATGGGGTTGATGTATATTGGGCCAGGCAACAGCTTACCGAGCGTCTGAAAGAAGCTGAAGAGTCCATTCCTTCGGGTTTGGCACAAATATCACTAGCCCCTGTCTCTACTGGACTGGGTGAAATATTTCAATACCGGCTGGCTGTGGAGAAAGGATACGAAAAAGAGTTTAATCCGATGGAACTCAGAACAATTCAGGATTGGATTGTACGTCGCGAAATGCTAGGAACAGAGGGGGTAGCAGACATAAACAGCTATGGTGGGTTTGTCAAGCAATACGAAATAGCTGTGAATCCTGAAAGACTCAGAGGCATGAACTTAACATTAACGGATATTTTAAATGCCCTGGAAAAGAACAATGAAAATACTGGCAGCGCTTATATTGATAAAAACCCGACTGCTTATTTTATAAGGGGTATCGGCTTGGTAAAATCCCTTGAAGACATTGAAAAGATTGTTATTAAAACCACTGATTCAGGAGTTCCTGTCCTGGTCAGGGATATTGCAACAGTACAGTTTGGCAGCGCCACCAGGTATGGTGCTTTTGTTGTTGATACCACGGAGGCTGTCGGGGGTGTTGTAATGATGCTGAAAGGTGCAAATGCACATCAGGTAATTGATAATGTGGAAAAACGGATAGAATCAATTCAAAAATCATTACCGAAAGAAGTTAAGATTGAGCCTTATCTTAATCGCTCTGATCTCGTGGGGCGTGCTATCGGGACTGTTTCAAGAAACCTGATTGAAGGTGCATTAATTGTGGTTTTCATCCTGGTTTTGTTGCTTGGAAATATGAGGGCAGGGCTTATTGTGGCATCGGTCATCCCGCTGTCCATGCTTTTCGCTGTTTCAGTGATGAACCTATTTGGAGTGTCTGGTAACCTTATGAGCCTGGGTGCAATTGACTTCGGATTAATAGTTGACGGTGCCGTAATCATTGTTGAGAGTGTTGTCCACAGGATTTCCATGAGCAAACATCACCATCCAGGTGTTTTGAAACTGAATCAGGAGCAAATGGATGAAAATGTCCTTGATTCGGCAAAACGAATGATGAATTCAGCAACTTTCGGACAGATAATTATATTGATAGTATACTTGCCAATAATGGCACTTGTAGGCATTGAAGGAAAAATGTTCCGGCCAATGGCACAGGTAGTTACTTTTGCATTGATCGGGGCTGCAATACTGTCACTTACATATGTACCCATGGCTTCTGCATTATTCCTGAGCAAGGGAACAAATCATAAACCAAATTTTTCTGACAGGTTATTGAATTGGATCCGTAAGGCATTTGATCCTGCTATTGCTTTTGCACTAAAAAGAAAACTTCTTGTTTCGGTTTCAGCTATCGCCCTGTTTTTGTTCAGCTTAATCTTATTCAGCCATCTGGGAGGTGAATTTATTCCTCAGCTTGAAGAAGGGGACCTCGCTTCAAGTGTTATAACTCTTCAGGGAGGATCATTGACCCACACAGTGGATAATGTTATTAAAGCAAATAAAATTCTACTTGAAAATTTTCCAGAGATCAAACATGCAGTTTGTAAGATAGGAGCAGGAGAGATCCCAACAGACCCTACTCCAATGGAAACAGGAGACTATGTTATAACACTAAAAGATAAAGATGAATGGATCTCAGCGACCACACGAGAGGAACTGGTCAGCAAAATGGAAGAAAAATTGATCCCCCTTGCAGGTGTTAAATTTGAATTTCAACAACCCATACAAATGCGTTTCAACGAGTTGATGACAGGTTCAAAACAAGATATAGCTATTAAAATATTTGGTGATGACTTAATTTTGCTCTCTGAAAAAGCCGCTGAGGTTGAAAAAGTTATTCAAACAATTACCGGGGTCCAGGATATTAATGTTGAGAAAGTAACAGGTCTTGCACAGATTCAGGTTGAATACAACCGAGATCGACTGGCTCAGTATGGTCTTTCCGTTGAGGATGTAAATCAGGTGTTACGTGCAGCTTTTGCCGGCAGTCAGGCGGGAGTTGTGTTTGATGAAGAAAAACGGTTTGGATTGGTAGTTCGTCTCGACAAAGATTACAGGCAGAGCCTTGATGATGTAAAAAATCTTACTGTCGCGCTTGCTGACGAGCATCAGATTACTTTTGATCAGTTAGCTGACATTTCAATTAAATCTGGTCCTGCCCAGGTTTCGAGAGAAAATACAAAGCGAAGGATAACTATAGGATTCAATGTCCGTGGCCGTGATGTTAAAAGCGTAATAAAGGATGTAACGGCTCAACTGGACCAAAAGATTCAACTGCCTGCCGGTTATTACATATCTTACGGTGGTCAGTTCAAGAACCTTGAGGCTGCCCAGAAAAGGCTTGCCATCGCAGTTCCTGTTGCTTTGCTCCTGATTTTTGTCCTTCTTTACTTTACATTTAATTCAGTAAAACAATCCCTTTTGATTTTTACCGCAGTTCCGATGTCGGCAATCGGCGGTATTTTTGCCCTTTGGATACGGGGAATGAACTTCTCAATATCTGCAGGTGTCGGTTTCATTGCATTATTTGGAGTTGCTGTTCTTAATGGTATTGTATTGATTGCCGAGTTCAATCGTCTTGAAAAAGAAGGAATAACGGACATTACAGAGCGAGTACTAAAAGGTTTGCATTCACGCTTTCGTTCTGTCATTTTGACTGGAGCCGCTCCTGCTTTGGGATTTTTACCTATGGTCATCTCAACTTCCGCCGGAGCTGAAGTTCAAAAACCTCTGGCAACTGTTGTGATAGGAGGACTTATCACTGCAACTCTTCTGACACTGATTATTCTTCCGGTATTTTACATCTATTTTTCCTCCACAAGTTTCAGATTCAGATTTAAGGGAAGATCGGCCAAAAGAATCACAGCTGTTTTACTGTTTGCAGGGGCAACATCAGCATTAAATATCATAAACGGACAACAAACAAAGGTCATTAATTTGCATGATGCAATCCAGATAGCTCTGGACAGTAACCTTTCTGTTAAGTCTGCAGCTTTATCAATAGATGTGCAGAAGACTCTCAAAGGTGCTTCTCTTGATCTTCCCAAGACAGTTATCGACGGTCAGTATGGCCAGTTTAATTCATATACTAACGATAATAGTATTGCAATTTCTCAGTCATTTGCTTTCCCTTCAGTTTATATAAACCGCTCAAAACTGGCAAATGCAAATGTTAAAAGCAGTGAATTCCAATATATAGTCTCTCAACTTGAAATTGCCACACAGGTAAAACAGGTTTACTGGCAATACGTATTCTTGTTTTCAAAACAAAGATTACTAATATACCAGGATAGCCTTTACTCGGGATTTTTAAGAGCCGCGGAATTAAGGGCGAAAGCCGGAGAAACGAACCGGCTGGAAATGATTACTGCCCGTTCTCAAAGTCTTGAAATAAAAAATCAGTTGTACCAGGTAACCTCTGATATTGCAATATTCAGTCGTAAACTAATGGTTTTACTGAATAGCAAATCGGTTTTAATACCATCAGTCAGGGAGATTCACCGGATTGATCTTACACTAAATTCTGACAGCATCTCAGTTATTCAGAATCCATATCTGGATTACATAAAGCAGCAAGTCGAAGTATCTCAGATTGAGAAAAAGCTTGAACAAAGTCAGATGTTGCCTGATCTAAATATAGGTTATTTCAGTCAGACAATAATCGGGAACCAGGATGTAAATGGGATATCACAAAATTTCGGAAAGGGAGATCGGTTTACTGGCGTTCAGGCTGGAATTTCAGTTCCGTTGTGGTTTATTCCATATGCATCGAAGGTGAAGGCCGCAAAAATATCTGAGAATATTGCCCGGACAAATGCTGAAAATTATGCTAAATCCCTTACAGGTAATTACCAGTCATTACTTGATGAATATAATAAGTACTCTTCAAGTGTCGATTATTATGAAAAGCAAGCCGTTCCTGAAGCTGACCTGATAATTGACCAGGCAACAAGAAGTTATAAAGCTGGTGCACTGGACTACCTTGATTATGTGCTTACTTTAAACAGAGCATTGGCAATCAGGCAGAATTATCTTGATGCACTTAACAGCTTAAACCAGACTATTATTTCAATTGAATATATCACAGGTAAAATATTTTAAATTTCAATAATCATGAAAGAAATTAATTATAAGGTTTCATTGATCATTTTCGGAGTCATTATCTCTGTAATATCTTGTACTTTAGGTAATGAGCCAGCAGAGGAAACCGTCAAAACTGAAATTCTGCCCGAAGATATTGTCGAATTGCGGGAAGATCAGATTAAGCTTGCCGGTATTCAGACCGGTTCAGTTGAGATCCGGTCAGTCAGTAACACTCTTAAAGTTAATGGAGTAGTATCTGTTGCTCCACAGAACCTGGCAACAGTATGTATGCCTTTGGGAGGTTTTATTAAGAACACTTTCCTTCTTCCGGGGAACGATGTCAGTAAAGGACAGACACTTGCAGTTATCGAAAATCAGGACTTCATTGATATTCAGCAGAGTTATCTGGAGGCAAAAAACAGGCTGGTATTTGCAGAAGCTGAATTTAAACGTCATACAGATTTATATAAAGATGAAGTATATTCAGAGCAAAATTTACAACAGGTAACTGTTGAGTATAAAAACCTTAAAGCACTGGTAAAATCCCTGGAACAAAAGCTGGTTCTCATAGGAATTGATCCTGATGAACTTAACGAAGATAACATCAGCAATACGGTCAACCTCGTTTCCCCCATTAAAGGTTATCTGAAAGCTGTTAATGTCAATATCGGCAAATATGTTTCAGCAACCGATATACTTTTTGAAATAGTAAACAGCGACAAGCTTTTCCTGGATCTGACATTGTTCGAAAAGGATGCAAATAAAGTAGCCTCCGGCCAGAAAATAAAGTTCTACATTAACAATGAAACTGAAGAGCATAAAGCTGTTATTACACAAACCGGAAAATCTGTGAGCGACAATAAGACATTCAGGGT
>CAZLCF010000058.1:0-14415 GCA_964557905.1 uncultured Rikenellaceae bacterium
AATGGAGATATTTCTGATCGATCTCACGCAGGAACCTGCTCGGATTGCTTCTTTCGAGGTTTCCCCACTTATACCTGTTAAGGGCATAGCTAAGGGTGGCCAGCTTTTCCGCACGGGTAATTGCTACATAGAATAGGCGCCGTTCTTCTTCAAGCTCCTTTGCACTGCCTGCCGATAGAGGTGAAGGGAAAAGCGTATCCTCCATCCCGACAATGTACACATGTTTGAATTCCAGCCCTTTAGCTGAATGCATCGTCATGAGCGTCACCTTGTCGCGATCCTCTTCCTTTTCATTGTCCTGATCGGTAAGCAGGGCAACATTTGCCAGATATGCCTCAAGAGTTGATGGCTCTCCGTTGGTTTCCGCAGCTTCGGTAAATATCTTTATTGCATTCAGCAGTTCCTCAAGGTTCTCATAACGGCTAATCTCCTCAGGCAGTTTACCGTCCCTGAGCTCTTTCATTATACCCGAGCCGAATGCAATCTCTTTAGCTTTGGAAAACGCATCCATCTTATCGGTACCAAGAGCCAGTTTATTGATCATTTCCATGTATCCTGACAGCTTTTTTACTGTTCCGGCATTAAAATTATCAGTGTGTTTCCCTGCTTCCGCAAGGATATTCCACGCTGTTGTATTCATTTCAGCCGATAGATCCAGGATCTTCTGAAGTGTCGTATCACCAATGCCTCTTTTAGGATAGTTGATTGATCTTTTAAGACTCTCCTCATCATCATGATTGATTACCATCCTGAAATAGGTAAGGATGTCTTTTATCTCCTTACGTTCATAAAATGAAAGTCCGCCAAAGATTTTATAGGGAATATTCTTCCTCCGAAATGTCTCTTCAAATATCCTGCTCTGGGCATTTGTCCTGTAGAGAACAGCAAAGTCGCTCCAGCTAAGCTGCTGGGAGAAGCTCTTGTCAAAAATATCCGAAGCTACATTAAATCCTTCTTCCGTATCAGTCATGGCCTGCATGACCATTATCTTCTCCCCCGGCTCATTCTTTGAATAGACCTTTTTATGTATCTGCCCCTCATTGTTGGCAATGATCTCATTGGCTGCATTAACTATCGTCTGTGTTGACCGGTAATTCTGCTCGAGTTTAAAGAGTTGGTAGTCAGTGTAATCATTTTTAAAGTCGAGGATATTTTCAATTCTTGCTCCGCGGAAGGAGTATATGCTTTGTGCATCGTCTCCCACTACACAAAGGTTATGATGGGTCGCGGCTAGTTTTTTTACGATGAGGTACTGAGCATAGTTAGTGTCCTGGTATTCGTCCACAAGAATATACCTGAATCTCTCCTGGTATGCGGCAAGTACATCAGGGAAGTCCCGGAACAGAATGTTTGTATTCATCAACAGATCGTCAAAATCCATTGCATTTGCCTTGAAGCAGCGTGATGAATATATTTTAAAAATTTCAGCCAGGAGGGGCATCCTGCTTGCTTTGTCATATTCATACATTGAATTGTCAGCCGCATACATGCTGGCTGTTACCAGGTTATTCTTAGCAGTTGATATCCTTGCGGCTATAACTCCCGGTTTATATATATTGTCATCCAGGTTAAGCTCTTTAATTATTGAGCGTACCAGACTTTTGGAGTCTGCTGCATCATAAATGGTGTAATTGGATTTGTATCCGAGCCTGTCGCCTTCAATCCGCAGTATCCTCGCAAATATTGAATGAAAAGTACCCATCCACAGATAACGTGCAATTTCAGCGCCTGCTATCCTGGCGATTCTTTCTTTCATTTCTCCGGCAGCCTTGTTTGTAAAGGTGAGAGCAAGGATCTTCCCGGCAGGGACCCCTTTCTGAAGAAGATGAGCAATACGGTAAGTAAGAACCCTTGTTTTACCAGCACCTGC
This sequence comes from uncultured Rikenellaceae bacterium, assembly GCA_964557905.1. Classification (GTDB taxonomy): domain Bacteria; phylum Bacteroidota; class Bacteroidia; order Bacteroidales; family VadinHA17; genus LD21. The sequence continues at coordinate 1,871 of CAZLCF010000058.1, forward strand.
TCCGGCGATTACCAGAGCCGGTCCTTCTGTATGGATAACAGCCTGCTGCTGAGCTTCATTCAGGTCTTTAAGGTAATTACGGGTCATTTATTATTAAGAATTACAGCGTTTGGAGTGAGGCAAAATTAACAATATCGTATTCAAGGAAACAGAAATCGCGGAAGAAAAACCAGAATATTTATTAACATTTATCCGAAGGAAGAGACGCGATGCATTGCGTCTCAACAAATCAAAATTCAATAGATTTTATTATACTTGCGTTGTATTATACAAATAGGGTTATAGTATCCGTTAATATTAGAAATTTCAGATTACCTGTGCGTTATTGGTTTGTTTTAGCAGCTGTTTTTCTGCCCTTATTTTTACATGGTCAGCTCACTGCTCCGGGATCAGGATCAATACGCTATACATCGTACCCGTCATCACCCGGAGTTAGGGATCCGGTATTTATTTACTGCAGCCTGACAGGAACTGAGCAGGGTACCCTTATTTCCACCAGGCCGGGAGGCAGTGACCCTTTCACATTTAAATGGTTTCGCTGGAACGAATTAACAAACAGCTTCAGCACTTCGATTAAAACCGATTCAGGAGTGACTTCCTCAACTATAAATAATCTTGCGGAAGGCGGATATAAAGTGGAAATTGAAAGCGCAGGTATTTATGATACAAGCATGGTGGGCTGGATAGTCTTTGATAAGCCGCCTTATGTTGGGGCAAAGCTTAAAAATCCGATGAAACACTGTAATTATGTTGCTCTTGATGGCGATACTTCAGCCACAGTTAAAGCTTTTCGCTACTATGATGCAGTAACGGGTATCCAGCTGAACCTCAGGAATGAATTAACTTTCATGTGGTCCTCGGATCCGGCATCTTCAATTCCTCATCCGTCTACGGAAATAGATCCTACAACATTTTCACCTCCTCTTGAAGATGTGACCTATAAGCTTAAGGTGAACTCTCTTGCCTGCAACAGTGAATCATCATTTTTCTATGAATCAATCCATGTCAACGCGGATTTTACCCTTGAACCCACAGAAGGAGAAGCACCTCTGAAAGTTGCAGTAACAAATAAATCTGTAAGGGGATATCTGTACACCTGGGATTTTGGTGACAGCACCTTTTCAAATCTGGAAAATCCCGATCCTCATATCTATTACAAGCCGGGTGAATATGAGATATTACTTACTATTGAAAGTGATCGTCATTGTATTGATTCGCTGAGGTCGGAAAAAATTAAGGTTGAACCATCAGATCTTAATATCCCTAATGTTTTCACTCCGGATGGTGACGGGTATAATGACTGGTTCATGGTTGACTCAAAATCACTGAGATATATCAGCATGGAAGTTTTCAGCCGGTCCGGAATAAAAGTTTATGGATTCAGCGGCGAGGGAGAAGAACTGAAAGACTGGACAGGCTGGGACGGCAATATCAATAATTCGTCAAGAAAAGCAAGCCCGGGAGTCTACTTTTATATCATCCGGGCATTAGGCTGGGATGATATAAGGTATGACAGTAAAGAATACCGGGGATTTCTGTATCTGTATAGATAAAGGCTCAACGGCTCAGCGGCTCAGCGGCTCAACGGCTCAACGGCTCAGCGGCTCAACGGCTCAGCGGCTCAGCGGCTCAACGGCTCAACGGCTCAGCGGCTCAACGGCTCAACGGCTCAACGGCTCAACGGCTCAGCGGCTCAACGGCTCAACGGCTCAGCGGCCCAAAGGTGCAACGGCTCAGCGGCTCAATGGCATAACGGTGTAACAGTACAATAATACAACATTAAAATAGTATAATGGTTTAATGGTACTTTTGTCTTTCTCAGCCTCTGCTCCATCAAATACATTGCCAACTGATACTTACTTTTTGTTTTTTCGTTCAGGATAACCTGTTTTATATGGTTATCTTTCGTTTGCGTGCTTCAACACCCCATTGTTCGGTAACCTTTCCATTCCTTACAACAGAAACAGTGTCGAACCTGTCTACAGTCGGGCAGATATGATAAGGTATAGCATAAACAGGATCACCAATCTTCAACTTTGAAGCCTGGTCTGTCCTGATTACCATATGTTCTTCATTGTGCATTATTATATAGTAATTGCCGGGTCCGGGAATTTTAATTCTGGGTTGAGGCATCTCGGAAGCAACAGACTTATGACCGAGATCAAGACAAATAAGATCCTTTGCAGGTTTGCTGATGACACGTGTCAGAAGCATTGCTGCATAAATAAAGTTCATATCAGGGTAAGCAATGCTGTAGCCATAATCCCATAACAGTGTTGTTCCAGGACTTATTTCAACCTTTTTGCGCTGAGCATGTACAGGGAAAGTAGGCGAGCCGCCTGCAATGACATTTATTGATTTAATACCGGTTTTCTTCAATTGTTCTATAAAATCTGAAACAGGGGCAAATGATTCATCGCATATTTTCTTGCGGAGAGAAAGATCCGGCTCATGAATATGGCCATCATAAACATGCAGTCCATCCAGCTTTAGCATGGGCAGATCATTGATCAGCCTTGCAAGCTGTGCAGCTTTTTCTCCGGGAGCTACACCCGTGCGGTTCATCCCGTTGTTAATATCCAGCCATATATGAGTTTCCATATTTAGTGCTGCTGCAGCTCCCGATAACTGGAAAATTACCTCTTCAGAATCAGCAATGCAGGAGAACTTTGTACCCGGGTAACCTTGTCTCAGGTTAAAAAACCTGTTAATATTGGGTCCTGCAGGCTGGAATGCCAGCAAGATGTCAGGAGCTCCGCACCGGGCTACCATCTCAGCCTCAGCAATTGTCGCACATTTGAATTTCTTTATGCCGTGTTTCATCTGCAGCCCGATGATCTCGGGCATTTTATGAGTTTTAACATGAGGTCTCAGCCGGTCAACATTGCCTGCAAGCTTTATCATTTCAAGGATGTTCTCCTCTATCCGGTCGGGATAGACCAGCAAAGCAGGAGAAAAAACATCTTCCACATTATCAATTATATACCATGTTTCATGAGAGGATTTATGCTGTTCCATCTTCCTGATCGTTTAATTCAAAAACAGCCTCAATTTCGACTGCAATACCTGATGGCAGCATCATTCCCACGGCGCTTCGTGTACCGATACCGTTTTCTTCGCCAAACACCTCAGCCATAAGTTCACTGAATCCGTTAATTACAGCAGGATGCTGATCAAAATCAGTGGTACTGTTAACCATCCCCAGGACCTTGACCAGCCGTTTAATCCTGTTAAGTTCCCCAAAATGTGTTTTAATGGTTGACAGCATTGTCAGACCTGCCTGTCTTGCGGCAAGTTTTCCACCATCTGTATTCATGTTCTGCCCCAGCCTTCCAGTGATAAGCGTTCCATCCTGTCTGACAGGCCCCTGTCCGGATACATATAATAAATTACCTGCAACCAGTACAGGTTTATATACTCCTGCCGGTTTTGGAGCAGGAGGCAATTCAAGCCCAAGCTCAGTTATCCTTGACTCTGGATCATATTTCATATTTTTTATTTTTTATTTTCTTTTTTCCGTCGCACCGTTATGCCGTTGAACCGTTGCACCTTTTTATTACACAAACATTTCTGCCCTGAATATGGTTTTCGCCTGACCTGATATCTCCACCCTGTCTTCTTTTAGTGCAACCTTTAAAATACCGCCTCTTTTTGAAACCTGGTGAGAGACAAATACCTTCCGACCCGTTTTATTATACCAGAACGGGACAAGCACACAATGTGCGGAACCGGTTACCGGATCTTCATCAATACCAAGAGCAGGAGCAAAACACCTCACACAGAAATCAAATGCCGGATCATCTGATAGTGCTGTAACTATAAGATCACCAAATTCGGAATTTCTCATTGACTTAAAATCGGGTTTCAATTCCTTTACCTCATTTTCATTTCTTAAGAGCGCAAAACTCCATCCATGTTCCGAGCGATATAATTCCGCCGGCCTGATTCCTATTATTTTATCAATTCCGTCCGGAATCATTACCGGTTTGACCTGGTATGAAGGAAAATTCATTTGGATCCAGCCATCTGCATATCTGATGATTAATTTGCCGTCTTTGGAAATGAAGGTAATTTCTTTATTTTTTTCAACTACTCCTGTTTCAAACATAATATGAGCTGATGAAAGAGTTGCATGACCGCATAAAGGTATCTCGGTCTCAGGAGAAAAGAATCTGATCTTAAAAGCCTGTTTATCAGGTGTTATAAATGCTGTTTCCGATAAATTCATTTCGGCAGCGACATTCTGCATCCACTCTTCGGCAGCATCCTTTTCAAGAATACATACTCCCGCGGGATTGCCTTTAAAAGGCTGGTCGGTAAATGCATCGACCTGGTAAATTAAATTTGGTTTCATATGCTATAATATATATGGTACAACGGTACAACGGCACAACGGTACAACGGTACAACGGCACAACGGTACAACGGCACAACGGTACAACGGTTCTATTGCCTTTAGGTCTTTGCGCCGCTGAGCCGTTGTGCCATTTCTGCCATTCACCGGTATCGGACTGCAATTTACGGAGTATTTTGAAAATTTACTGATGAAAACTTTGTAAACTGAAATAGTTTTCACATTTTTGCAGCGTTTTTTTAATCATGGATTACAGACTAAGAATCATAGAAGAAGCCTCAGTCATGTTCCGGACGTTCGGGATAAGAGCTGTGACCATGGATATGCTTGCAAATCAGATGGGCATATCAAAAAGAACAATTTACGAGGTTTTTAAAGACAAGGATGAACTGCTCCAGGGTGTGCTGAAATGGATGTCAGAAAGGCAGCGCGAGCTTATGAAAAAGATCTTTAAAGAATCGGAAAATGTCATCGAAGCAATTTTTAAAATGCTGGATATAATGACGGATCATTTCCGGAATATGAGCCCGGCATTCAGACTGGATATGAATAGATTTCATAATGATATCATCACAAAGCTGAAAGAGAGTGATGAGCTCCCATACTCCAGTAATAATACTGAAATATTAATGAGAGGAATAAAGGAGGGGGTCTTTCGCAAGGATATTGATATTGAGATAACGAATAAATGTTTACTTGAGCTAGTCAGAATGTCAAACGACAAGGATGTTTTCCCTATGGACAATTTTACCGATGAAAATATGATCAGGAATTTCTATGTTAATTACCTGAGGGGTATATCAACACAAAGGGGTCTTGATCTTATAAACTTTTACGAGAAAGAAAATAAATCAAAACATAATGGATAATATTTCAACTATGAAGAAATGTATTAATTATATGAAAAATAAGTTTTTTATTTCAGCTTTATTTTTGCTGCTCTTCCCGGGATCCATTTTATTGGCTCAGGAAAACAGCGGTGAATTGAATCTTTCATTAAAAGAGGCCCAGGATTATGCCATTCAGCACAACAGGATGGTTATTTCTGCAAGGCTGGATGTGGAGGCATCCAAAATGGCTTTATGGCAGACAATTTCGGCAGGACTGCCGCAGATCTCATCAAGCGCAGGCTTGACGGACAATATTAAACAGATGACCTTCCTGATCCCTAACTTCATTACACCAGATCCCAATGATAAAACTGAAATTACAATGGGAACCCAGTTTAATGCATCCGTTGCCCTACAGGCAAGCATGTTGTTATTTAATGCTCCTTACCTAGTGGGAATAGAGACCACAAAACTCGCAAAGAAGCTGGCTGAAACCAACGTAAACAGCACAGAGCTCGATATTCGTGAGTCTGTGGCATCGGCATATTACCTTATACTGGTAACTGAAGAATCACTGAAGATTCTTGACGGTAACCTTGCCAACCTTCGTGAAACCCTGAGGTCAGCTCAGACAATGTACAGTGTAGGAATGGCAGAATCAACGGATGTTGACCAGATGTTATCCAATGTCAATATGGTTGAAAATTCAAAAAGCTCTCTAGAAAGAACAATAGAGCTTAATTACAATTTATTGAGGTTTCAGCTTGGAGTGCCATCCGATACCAGGATCAGGCTCACGGGAATCCTTGAAGATTTCACGAAGGAAATCAATGTTGAAGCTCTTCTTGCACAGGAATTCAATTACACTAATAATTTGAATTACAAGCTTATAGAAGGACAGGAGCAGATGTCCGCTCTGGGGCTAAAGGCACAGAAAGCCCAGGTTCTGCCAATCCTGGCAGGTGTCGTATCAGGAACAAAAACAGGAATGGGAGATGCAATATCGGAAATCAACTGGTACAACAGTTCGCTTGTCGCACTGCAATTGTCAATTCCCATAATAGGAAGCGGTCAGCGCTATGCTGCAATTAAAAAGGCTAAGTTCAATCTGGAGAAAGCGAAAAACACAAAGGAAATGATCTCTGATCAACTTAAAATCCAGGAAAAACAGCTGAGGTATAATCTTGTCAATGCAAACCTCCAGTACAAGGGCCAGAAAGATAATGTTGAGGTATCAAAAAGAGTATACATAAGTACAGAGAATAAATATAAACAGGGAATGGCATCAAGCCTTGAGCTCACGCAGGCTAATTCTCTTTACCTCACAGCTGAGAACAATTACGTATCAGCACTGATGAACCTGTTGCAGACCAAGCTGGCGCTTGACAAACTTTTAAATAATATGTAATTAACCTGAACGATAACCATCAAAATATTTAATAATGAAATACTTAAAAACAATTCTGGCAATCCTTATCAGCGGACTTATAATAACAGGCTGCTCTTCAAAAACCAGTAATCCGGTTGTGTCAGGCAATGATTCTGTTGCAGCAGAAGTTAAAGCCGCGATACCGGTAAAAGTCATTACCCTGGCAAAAACAAAAATTGCCAGGACGATAGATTATACAGCAACTATTCTTCCTTTTGAGGAAGTTAATATGGCGCCTTCGACTCCAGGCAGGATTGAAAAAATATATGTCGAGGTAGGTGACAGGGTGAATAAGGGCGATAACCTGTTCCTGATGGACCGAACCCAGCTTTACCAGCTTAAACTTCAGCTGGCAAACCTTGAGAAAGACCTTTCAAGGCTTGATACTCTTCTAAGATCAGGAAGTGCAAAGCAACAGCAGTACGATCAGATGAAAACCCAGTATGAAGTCACTAAGACAAATGTGGATTTCATGGAGCAGAACACACTCCTCAAAGCCCCGTTCAACGGCATTGTGACCGGGAAATATTTTGAGAACGGTGAAATGTATTCCGGGATACCCACAACACAGTCGGGAAGATCAGCAATCGTTACTGTAATGCAGGTCAGCCCGTTAAAGGTAAACGTCGGGATATCAGAACAATACTATCCTCTGATAAAAAATGGGATGAAAGCTGAAATAACTGCTGATGTATATGAAAATGAAAAATTCACCGGTTCAGTTTTCCGGGTAGCTCCGACAATTAATTCAGCAACACGTTCCTTTATTGCAGAGCTTGAAGTGCCAAACAGGAATGATCTGCTAAAACCGGGGATGTTTGTAAGAGTATCAATGGATCTTGGGGAAGTAGAAACTTTCGTTGTACCCGCCGGTACAGTCCTGCTGCAGGAAGGGACCAATGTTAGGTATGTCTTTATTGAGGAGCAGGGTGCTGCAAAGCGTGTTGAAGTATTGATTGGGAAACGATTTGATGATCAGCTTGAGATCATTTCGGATAACATTAAAAATGGAGACAGGCTTGTATCAGAAGGACAGTCAAAGCTTCTCAATAATGATAAGATTGAAATAGTAAAGTAAGTTCGGAATAACAACAGAATAAAATGAGTATATACAGTACCTCCGTTAAGAGACCGGTAACTACGATCCTGATTTTTGTGGCGTTGATAGTTATTGGTATCTATTCACTGTCTCAGCTGCCTATAGATCTTTACCCGGAAATGGAACTGCCATTCATTGGAGTGGTAACGACTTATTCAGGGGCCAGCGCATCTGATATTGAAACTAATATCACAAGGCCTATTGAAGATTTGCTTAATTCCGTGGGCAATCTCAAAGAGATGACCTCTACTTCGAGTGATGGTATATCAGTCATCTTTATGAATTTTGAATACGGTACAAATCTGGATGAGGCCTCCAATGATATCAGGAGCAACCTTAGTTTTATAGAAAATTACCTGCCTGAGGATAGTGAAAAGCCGACAATCATGAAATTCAATTCAAGTATGATGCCTATTGCTTTCTATGCTATTACAGCAAAAGAGAGTTACAGGGGGCTTGAAAAAATACTTGATGAAAAAATAGTAAATCCCCTCAACAGGATTGAGGGAGTCGGATCTGTAAGCCTTGCGGGTGTTCCCGGGCGTAAAGTATATATTGATGTTGATCCTCAAAAAATGGAAGCATACAATTTGACCATTGAACAGATTGGTAATATTTTAAGGGCGGAAAATTTGAATATGCCTGCAGGTTATATAGAAATGGGACAAACCGATTATCCGCTCAGAATACAGGGTGAATTTCCCGAGAGTGATGTTATGAAGAACATCGTGGTAAGCAGTTATAATGGTAATAATGTTTACCTTATGGATGTAGCAGAAGTACGTGATACCATACGGGAAACAAAACTTGATACCAGGATCAACGGGCTTCAGGGTATGACCATGTACGTTCAGAAACAGTCTGGTGGCAATACCGTTAAAGTAACCAAAGAAATAGAGAAAACTCTTGAGACTCTAACAAAAGATCTGCCTGCTGATGTAAAAATCGAGAAGCTGTTCGACAGTGCTACATTCATTAAAGATTCAATAAGCAACCTGACTGAGACACTTTTGTACGCAGCAATTTTTGTTGTACTTGTGGTGCTCTTTTTCCTTGGGCGATGGAGAGCAACATTAATAATCATCGTCACAATCCCCATCTCCCTTGTTGTTGCATTTATATACCTTTTTGTCACAGGAGCGTCAATAAATATCATTTCACTTACCTCACTTTCAATAGCGATCGGGATGGTTGTGGATGATGCAATTGTTGTCCTGGAAAACATCACTAAACATGTTGAAAGGGGTAGCAGACCAAGGGAAGCAGCTATTTATGCCACAAATGAAGTGTGGCTGGCGGTTATCGTTACTACATTAACTGTGGTAGCAGTATTCTTCCCGCTGACATTCGTTAAAGGACTTACCGGAGTTCTCTTCAAACAGCTGGGGATGCTGGTATCAATAACAATCGTGACATCTGTTTTTGCTGCAATAACGCTTACTCCAACCATGAGCGCCCTCATTCTTAAATGGTATCCTATCAGGAAGGATGCACCGTTCTGGACTTATGACGGAAGTATACGTAAAGGGCTTAACTGGTTTGACCATTTTTATGAAAAGACACTTCGCTGGGCGCTGCATCACAAAACATTTGTAACAATTATCGCAATCGTGATTTTTGTGGGATCGTTGAGCCTTTTTGCTGTCATTGATACAGAGTTTTTTCCACAGGCCGACCAGTCAAGAATAACAGCAACCATAGAACTACAGACCGGCACAAGAGTGGATGAGACAATTAAAACAACAGATAAGATCGACAAATTATTAGAAGAAAAATATCCGGAAGTAAATCTGGCCTCATCATCGACCGGTACAGATGACCAGGCCGGATTCGCATCACTGTTCGGTGCAAGCGGAACTCATGTAATCACTTATTCCATGAGACTTGTCCCAATTGAAGAACGTGAAAAAAATGTGATGCTCCTTGCCGAAGAAATGAGAGCAGATTTTGCGAAAATACCTGAGATTGTCGATTTTACGGTAAGCACATCTGAAAGTATGGGCAGCTTTGGCGGAAGCACAGTTGATGTGGAAATTTACGGATATAATATTGCTGAAACAAATATTGTCGCCGGGGAGCTTGCAGCAAAAATAAAGAAGATTCAGGGGGCAAAAGATGTAACTATAAGCCGTGACAAATCGAAACCCGAACTGCAGATCATTCTCGATCAGAACAAAATGATCTCCAACGGATTGAATACCGCAATTGTATCAACATCAATTAAAAACAGGATTGCAGGAATGATTGCGACACGTCTTCGTCAGTCAGGTGATGAGTATGATGTTGTAGTGCGTTTTAAAGAAAATGCACGAAGTACTCTTACTGAAATTGAAAATATAGGGATTACTAATCCTATGGGTCAGATAATCAGGTTAGGAGAAATTGCAGACATTAAAGAATTCTGGTCACCACCCAGTATCACCAGAAAACGCAGGGAAAGGGTTGTAAACGTTTCTTTTACTCCTTACAAGAGATCTCTTACCGAACTGCAGATCGAGGTTCAGAAAGCAATCGATTCAACTCCCAAGCCGGCTGGTGTAATAGTGGCAATCTCCGGAGCAATTAAAGATCAGATGGAGTCATTTATGGATATCGCCACGCTCATGGTAATAAGCCTTATCCTTGTCTACCTGATTATGGCCTCCCAGTTCGAGTCGCTGAAAATGCCATTCATCATCATGTTCTCAATACCATTTGCATTCTCGGGGGTGGCTATCGCATTATTTGTAACACATACCACCCTGAGCGTAATATCAGCCATCGGAGCTGTGATGCTGATCGGTATTGTAGTGAAGAATGCTATCGTGCTGGTTGATTTTATTAACCTCATGCGTGAGAGAGGTCTTGAGCTTTATGAAGCGATTGCACTCTCAGGCAGATCACGACTGAGACCTGTTATTATGACTTCTGCTACAACCATCCTTGGAATGCTGCCGCTTGCAATGAGCACCGGTTCTGGTTCTGAGCTCTGGAGCCCGATGGGTGTTGCTGTCATCGGAGGACTTATGTTCTCTACTGTTGTAACACTCGTCCTGGTTCCGGTGGTATATGCAATATTCTCGAAACATGGCGAGCGGAATAAGACCCTGGCTGTATATTCAGAGATGGATTTTATGAACGGCAATAATGGTAATTCAAAATAATTTTAAAGATAAAAGGCTGATTATGAAAGCAATAATGATAATATACAACCAGGCGCATACTGAAAGAATAGAGTATCTGCTTGATAAGCTGGGTATTAAAGGATATACATTATGGGAAAACGTACAGGGGAGGGGCACCAATACGGGTGTTCCCCACCTAGGTACCCATGCATGGCCGGAGATAAATAAAAGTCTGCTGACTGTTGTTGAGGACAATCTCGTTGATGCGGTTCTTGACAAGGTAAAAAAGATTGATGCCATCAATGAAGAAGTTGGCATCAGGGCATTTGTGTGGGATGTGATGAGGACGGTATAAAATCGCAGGGGCGTTGCATGCAACGCCCCTGCTCATATTATTCCTCTTCTTCCTCTTCTGTATAAGCTTTGATTACAGCTTCCTGAACATCACCCGGCACCTGTGAGTATTCCGAGAATTTCATAGTATACATTGCGCGTCCGCCTGTTATTGAACTCAGCGCTGTAGAGTATTTATTCATTTCAGCAAGAGGAACTCTTGCTGAAATGACTTCAAATCTTTTCTCGCTTGACATACCAAGCACCATTCCGCGGCGACCCTGCAGATCACTTATAACATCACCCATGCGATCGGAGGGGACCATTATCTCGACATCATAAACAGGCTCGAGGATCTTTGGATTTGCATTCTTGAATGCCTGGCTGAATGCATTTCTTCCGGCAAGCCTGAAAGATATTTCATTTGAATCAACAGGATGCATCTTGCCGTCATAAACATAAACCCTGATATCACGTGCATATGATCCTGTCAGAGGACCAACTTCCATCTTCTCCATGATACCTTTAAGGATTGCAGGCATAAACCTTGCATCTATCGAACCACCGACTATACAGTTGCAATAAATTAATCTACCTCCCCAGTCGAGATCTATCTCATCCTTGCTTCTTACTGAGAGCTTTATATCTTTTCCTCCGAACTTCTGTGTGGTCAATTCCGGTGTACCCTCAACATAAGGTTCAATTATCAGATGAACTTCGCCGAACTGCCCTGCACCGCCTGATTGCTTCTTATGGCGGTAATCAGCCTGTGCTGTTTTTGTTATTGTCTCACGATAAGGTATCTTGGGAGGATTAAAGTTCGTTGGTATCTTATATATATTATCAAGATGCCACTTCATTATATTTAAATGGTATTCGCCCTGGCCATGGATTATGATCTGCTTCAGCTCTTTAGAATATTCAACGATAATAGTAGGATCTTCAAGATGTAATTTATTCAGAGTTTCTCCCAGTTTCTCATCATCGCTTTCGCTCTGTGCCTTAATGGCGGTCCTGTATTTAGGTTCAGGAAATATGACCCCTTCATATCTCCAGTCATTCCCGGGTACATTAAGGGTATGATCCATCTTGGTATTCTTGAGTTTTACCAATGCTCCGATATCTCCAACATGAAGTTCCGGTACCCGAGTCCTGTTTTTTCCTGCACAAACATAAAGCTGTGACAGTCTTTCTTTTGTGCTGTTATTGCTGTTGATAACATCGAGATTTTCAGTGATTTTTCCGGAATAAACTCTGAAATAGTTGATCTCTCCGATATGTTCTTCTATTGATGACTTGAAAACATATAATGATGCCGGCCCTGCAGGATTTGGTTTTACTTCATTTCCTTTACTGTTTTTCGGGACGGGCATATAGGTGTTGTATGGTCCGTCAT
>CAZLCF010000059.1:0-14229 GCA_964557905.1 uncultured Rikenellaceae bacterium
CTGCTGAAGAAGAGATCCTATTTCTATCAGGAATAATTTTATTTGAAGGAATATTTTTTTTTTGTAATATTGATAATTGGGAATTGAGATGAAAGATCATCTCAATTCATTCAATTTGAGTTAAATAAGTAAATGAGAATTCTTTAAAATCAACTTAAACCGGTATCATTATGAAATTTGTAGTGTCCAGCACTGAACTTCTTGGTCATCTCCAGGCCATCAGCAGGGTAATAAGCTCGAAAAATACTCTTCCTATCCTTGACAATTTCCTGTTCAATCTTGCAGGGAATGATCTTGAGATAACAGCCTCCGACCTGGAGTCAACACTTATAACGAGGATGAAGCTTGAGAATACGCAGGGTGACGGCACAATTGCTTTGCCTGCAAGAATTTTACTTGATACTCTGAAAGAGTTTTCTTCCCAGCCTCTGACCTTCGATATTAATCCCGATACGCTTGCTGTTGTCATTAGTTCGGAGAATGGTAAATTCAATGTTGTGGGGCAGAATGGCGTTGATTTCCCGGCTTTGCCCACGATCAAAAAGGATAAGAAGTTTTCCTTCAATATAAATGCTGATATAATGCTGGCCGGTATAAACAAAACCCTGTTTGCCACCGCTGATGATGAACTGCGCCCGGTGATGGGGGGTATCTTTATTGAAGCCGCGACAGATAAAATAACCTTTGTCGCTTCGGATGCTCATAAGCTTGTACGGTACCAGAGGTCAGACGCACATGCCGATGATAACGCATCATTCATTCTTCCAAAAAAACCGGCTTCGCTCCTGAAGAATATTCTGCCCAGGGAACAGGGACCGTTCACTGTAGAGTTTGACGACAAGAATGCTTTCTTTAACCTTGACGACTATAAAGTTGTATGCAGGCTGGTAGAAGGCAACTACCCCAATTATAATTCAGTTATTCCAAAGAACAATCCCCGCAAGATCACGATTGACAGGATTGAGTTTTATAACACTCTGAAAAGGGTGTCGGTTTTCTCCAACCAGGCAAGCAACCTTGTGAAGCTTCAGCTTAAAGGGAACCAGGTAACAGTATCTGCCCAGGATATTGATTTTTCAATTTCTGCTTACGAAAGGATCAAGTGCCAGTATGAAGGTGATGAGATAGAGATAGGCTTTAAATCGGTTTTCCTTATCGAGATACTCACAAATATCGCCTCTCAGGATGTTATGATTGAACTGGCCGATCCGACCCGTGCAGGACTATTCCTGCCGGCAGAAACGGAAAATGAAGCAGAGGATCTTCTCATGCTCCTGATGCCAATGATGATAAATGCCTGATATTGGAACTTAAGCTTAAACGTCCCATTGTTTTTATCGATCTCGAAACAACAGGCATAAATGTTTCGGCTGACCGTATTGTGGAAATATCGCTTCTTAAGATAAGCCCTAACGGAAAGGAACATTGGATGACCACCAGAGTCAATCCTGAAATGCCCATTCCCCCGAAGGTGACTGCAATCCATGGCATCTCTGACGCAGATGTGGCCAATGTTCCCACTTTCAGGGAGATAGCAAAAAGCCTTGCTGCCTTTCTTGAAGGATGTGACCTCGCAGGTTATAATTCGATCAAGTTTGATATTCCGGTGCTCGCCGAGGAATTCCTCAGGACCGACACAGATTTCAATTTCAGGAAGAGACGATATGTTGATGCGCAGGTCATATTTCACAGGAAGGAGCAAAGGACACTGGCAGCAGCCTACCAGTTTTACTGCAATAAGGACCTTAAAAATGCGCATAGTGCAAAGGCCGATACTTCAGCTACTTACGAGGTACTTAAAGCCCAGCTTGACAGGTATCCCGATCTTGAAAACGATATTGAAAAGCTTGCCGATTTCAGCTCATTCAATAATAATGTGGATTTTGCAGGCAGGATAATCCTTGATGAGAATGGTGTTGAAATCTTTAATTTCGGCAAGCATAAGGGCAAACCTGTTGAGGTCGTCTTTAAGGAGGAGCCATCCTATTATGCCTGGATGATGAACGGCGATTTTCCGCTTTATACAAAGAAAGTTCTCACTGAGATCAAACTCAGGGCTTTCGGAAAAAACAGGAGCTGACATGAAGATAATCTGTATAGGGCTCAATTACAGGAAACATGCAATGGAAATGGGAAGGCCTCTTCCGAATGAGCCGGTGGTTTTTCTTAAACCCGATTCCTCAATCCTTAAAAACAACAAGCCTTTCTTCCTGCCGGGATTCTCTGCAATGATTCAATATGAAGCAGAAGTAGTTATTAAGATCAGTAAGCTTGGCAAGGGCATCTCTCCGAAATATGCGCACAGGTATTTTGACGAGCTTACAATCGGAATTGATGTTACTGCGCGCGACATTCAGAACCGGCATTCGGCAGCAGGCCTCCCGTGGGAACTATCAAAATGTTTTGACGGCGCTGCACCGCTGGGGAAATTTATTCCGGTCAGTTCTGTAAATGACCTGAAAAATCTCGACTTCAGGCTGGAGATCAACGATAAGATTGTCCAGCAGGGCAATACATCTGATATGATCTTCGGTTTCAGTGAGATAATCGCTTATGTATCAAGGTTTTTTACACTGAAAACAGGCGACCTCATTTTTACGGGTACTCCTTCGGGTGTTGGTCCGCTAAAGAAGGACGATAACTTGGTAGCTTATCTCGGCGAAGTACCCGTATTGGATTTTATGATAAAATGATAGTACGTTTCCAGGTGTAACCGCATGTGTCATACCTGCTGCCCCGGAATATTCGCGGCAGGCTTTCCGGGATTGAGTTTAGCAAATTCTTCTTCAACTACTGCAATAGCTTTCTGGCGGTATAGATCCCCTGCCAGCTTATGTTTGATGAAGAGAATATCAATATAATCCAGTGCTTTCCGGACCGTTTTGGATCTCTTCCTGTGAACATGGCCTTTTTCGGGATTTGTATTAAGGAAGGAGGGACCTGAAAATTTTTTTGAGAAGAAGGGGAACATTAGTCCGAAAGCATTGGAATATGCCTCCCTGCTGGTAGTGCCACCAGTATCGCGGATATTATCATCTTCATCCTGCAGTTCATCAAAGACAATGGTGCCGAGATGCCCTTCCTTCTGATAATCAAGAAGACGATTGAACAGATCTGATTCCCTGGAGATGAGGCATGCTCCCAGCCCCAGGTGAACGGGTTTCCTGAAATAGTGCTTTTCCCTGTTTTGTTCTGCCAGAAAACATGCAGTTTGTGCTGCAATAGTGCTTCCTGTGCTTGATGCAACCATAATTAATTGGGTATCAGGATCCTGGTGTTTTGAAATGATCTGATTGAAAGCAACTTTGACAAACCTGTTCTCGTACGGATTTTTTAGAGGTCTCTGGCAATTATTAAGTGTCCAGATTACATTTATCATGTTGGAATTAAAATAAATGCCCCTGATGAAATCAAAATCATTTCCCATTATCTGCTTCATCAGCCTGATAAAAGACCCGGTGAAGATGTTGAATCTGTCATTCCTGGCTTCTCCTCCAGCAAAAAACCAGACCATGTACTGCTTTTTTATGGTGCCTATATTCTGATGATTGGTTTGCTGTTCCATTTACATACTATTCTTAATTGAACCAATAAGAGAGTTTGATCACCAGCCCGCGGTTTTTGATCCGGTAATCAGCCGGGAAGGAGTTTTCGGTATAGACGATGAACAGGTCGGAAACCGGGGCGAATCTCCACTGGAACCGGAGATTCAGATTCAGGTTATCAATCTGGTTGTTATACTGGATAAAACTTGTAAAGAAGAGTTTATCTGTAAAAGTGAAGTCAAGTTTCGGACCGATAAGCAGCAGTTCAGCGCTGTTATAGGGTGAAGGTAATGATATATCATTATAAGTAGTGACCAGAGCAAGGCTTCCATAGGGTTGAATCCGATAGTTTAATTCTCCATTAAGCGTTAATCTTGAACCGGTATAATAACCTCCGTACCGGCTGGTTAAGGAAACGTTGAACAGTTTCCTGGGATCGGAGGAGTACGATGCACCGATCTCATTCCAGTGGAAATCTTCACTGGTATTAAACTGGAGTCCTCCATTATTAGTGGGATCGTATGGAGACTGGAGCTTAATATAGGTCTCTTTAACATCAACTGTGGTGATGCTGTTATTTTTCCATTCGATTCTGTACGAAAGCTGTGTTTCCCTGTCAGTAATGAAAAAGGAAGGATCAAGAAACATATCCATTTTCACACCAGGCCCGTGATTGATGATAATGTCAGATTCAGGGAAAAACTTATACTGGAAGATAGAATTTATTTCATAATAGCCTCTTCTTCTGATATATCCGGTTTCTGCAATATATCCTGTTCCCACGAGTGACTGGTTTATGGTTGCAGTAAGATATTGAGAAGAAAATGTAAGATTTGCCGCCATTACCGCATCTTCAAATGTTGCGCTGTTGCTGAAGCTCTGATGATAAAATGCTTTTCCTGTCCAGCGATTGTCGGGACTGGCCAGGTTGTATTCGAGGCCTGCAACACGATTGAACCTGGTACCAGTGAAAGAAGTGTCATCCTTCACATCCATTACCTGCTTGTTAATAAAAAAAGCTGATATGTTTGACCGGCTGAAAACTGTGCGCTGTAATGCTGCAACCAGGTAATTTGAAGCATGAATGTTTTCATTCTCACCTGTCTGAATGTCCATCAGATTGATTCTCCAGTTATTTCCAAGGTTTCCGCTGAGGCGTGCACCCGCTCTTACTGAATTATCCAGGCCAATTCGTCTCGAAAAAAATGGTCTGAGGGTTTCAGTGCCCAGATTTGAAAAAAGGTCACTGTTTTCAAGAAAGAATTGTCTTTTTTCAGGAAAGAAGAGTTCAAAACGATCAAGATTAGTTTGCTGTCTGTCAACTTCAACCTGTGAGTAGTCCGGATTTACAGTCAGATCAAGGTTCATTGATGTTGATAGTATCATCTTGGCATCAATACCTGCATTGCCGCTCAATTTGGTATCTTCTCCAGCTTCAATATCCCTGGTAGCTTTTCCAGTAATATAAGGGATAAGGGATGCACGCAGCCCGGCTTTGCCCACGGGTTTATCCCATACCAGGGTTCCGGTGAAGGGTAAAGAACAATGAGGAAACTGACGGGGCATTGGTGCCCAGGCAGATTTTTCATTGTTTTTCAGATCAAGACGGCCAAAATTGATGCCCCACTCGGTATCTCCTTCAGAGTAACGGATACTTCGGAATGGAATACTAAACTCTATTACCCAGCGGTCATCATAGCTCTTAACCGCAGATCTCCACTTGATATCCCAGCTGTATAAAACTTTGGTACCATCATACTGCAGGCCTTCAGTCTGTGCTCCTGCTGCTGAGATACCGAATGCAAATCCGTTGGTTTGATCATTATACGTATCAAGAAAAAGCATAAAGTTATCATTCCTCATAAAGTTGTAATCCCGGCGCAATGATTCAACGGGTCTTTTCCCGGGTGTGGGATCATAACATATAATGCCAAGATACAGATTCAGTTCGTCATATGTCAGCCTGGCTTCAGTTTGAGCAATTGCATAACCCGTGTCGGTGGGAGTAACTCGCTGGAATTTTCCGGTACGCTCTGCTGTAGTCCAGGAGTTTTCCTCAAGGATACCGTCAATATTTATTTTTTCACTGGTCTGTTTAATATTAATATGGTATTTGTCACGGTTTATACCTCTTGACTGACCATGAATAAAAGCGCTTCCGGATAAAAGTATAATGGGAAGGGATATTATTAACCTGTGCATCAGTGATTATCAAATTCTGCACAATATAGAAATAAAGACGGAAACCTGAACAATCAGTTTCTCTTCGCTGGCGCGTATTTACAATCCTTACCAGAAAAATAAGCACGGATCAAAGATCCGCGCTGGCAAAGATTTGTTTTTAAATTCCGGTATGACTAACTTTATAAGGTATAAAAAAATGAAAAAATGGGAAATTTGGGAGCTACTGAGATCATCCTGATACTGCTTGTCATTATCTTATTATTTGGAGCGCGCAAAATACCTGAACTTATGAAGGGTATCGGCCAGGGAATGAAGGAATTCAAAAAGGCCTCCAAGGTAGAGGATGAACCTGACAAGATGAGCGCCGAAGATAAGCCGAAAAAAGAAGAATAGTCAGGACGTCAAACGAGAGAGATCAATCTGTTACCAGATATTTTGGTGCTTTTCTGTGCTTTGTTGCCTGTTCATAGCTGTAGGCAATTTCAATCAGTAATGGTTCGCTCCACGCTGTTCCGATAAATGAAATCCCTACCGGCAGGTCACCGATGAATCCCATTGGAACCGTAATGGCAGGGTAACCTGAAACAGCTGCAAGAGAAGAACTTCCGCCGACATAATGATCCCCCAGGAGAAGGTCTGTTTTCCAGGCTGCGGATCCTGTAGGAGCTATTATGGCATCCAGTTTATTGGTTCTCAGCATTTTATCAATACCTTCTTCCCTGGTTGCCTTCAGCATTTCATCAAGAGCTTTCCTGTAATCAGGAGAGTTGAGATCACCCTTCTTTTCTGCATCAATGAAAATCTTCTGATCAAAATACCTCAGCTCATCAGAGTCAGCCAGATTAAATTCAATAAGCTCTTTAAGATCCTTTACGTGGGCGTCATCTTCAAGCTGTGCTAAATATTTATTCAGTCCGTCCTTGAATTCGTACAGCAGGACCTGGAATTCTGCATCATCGTATCCCTTGCGGGGAGGAGCCTCAACCTCAATAACCTCAGCCCCTTGTACAACCATACATTTTGCAGCCCGGATCATTAAGGTATCAACCATATCGGAAAAGCCGCCTGAGTTTTTCACCAGCCCGATTCTTTTCCCTTTAAGCCCGTCAGCTTTCAGGAATTTTGTATAGTCTGTAAGAAATTTACCTTCAGAATCAAGTGTTTTTGAATCAAGAGGATCCACACCGGTCATGGCGCCGAGACAAATAGCCGCATCTTCCACGGTCCGGCACATGGGTCCGGGAGTATCCTGGGTGAATGATATCGGTACAATACCTGATCGGCTTAATAATCCCACTGTGGGCTTTATTCCCACGATCCCATTATTATTTGAAGGGCAGACTATTGAGCCGTCGGTTTCTGTTCCGACTGCTGCCATACACAGATTAGCCGACACTGCCACTCCTGATCCTGAGCTTGAACCGCACGGATTACGGTCGAGAACATAAGGGTTTTTTGTTTGTCCGCCAACTGCGCTCCATCCGCTTGATGAAACATTGGCACGGAAATTTGCCCACTCACTCAGGTTTGATTTTGCAATGATAACTGCACCTGCCTCCCTTAACTTCTTTGCAATAAAGCTGTCCTCCTTTATATATGAGTTTCTTAAGGCATTTGAACCGGCAGTAGTAGGCATGTCATCCTGTGTATCAATATTGTCTTTCAGAATAACAGGAATGCCATGCAGGGCTCCCCTGATTTTCCCGGCGGCCATTTCTTTGTCAAGCTCCTCCGCAATCTGAAGTGCATCAGGGTTGATAACAATAATTGAATTGAGCCCGGGTCCGTTTTTGTCAATAGAAGCTATACGGTCAAGATATGCCATTGTAATCTCTTTTATCGTGTATTTGCCATCACTGTAGCCTTGCTGAAGTTCTGAAATCGTCATCTCCTCCAGCCAGCTGTTCGTTTTATCCTCCCTTACAGGCGACTTACAGGTTACGGTAATAATTACACATATTAAAAGAGGGATCAGTTTTTTTAAGAAGGAGGTTTTCATGGCAGTTAAATTTTATTAAAGGTTAATCCTGATATAAGCGTAAAATTATGATTAAATCCTCAATTTTAATATATTTGTTGATATGCCCCTGACAGGCGCCAAAATTAATCCGGTAATCCTGAAGGTTTACTCATTTACATCATAAACAGGTGTTAAAAGGATCATGAAAAATATATACCTGAAGATATTGGAAACAGTACCTCGCGGTTCCGGACTGGTAATTGCCACTGTAACAGACAGCCTGGGATCGACACCTCAGAAGCCGGGGAGTTCAGCACTTTTTGACAGTGATGGATTAATATACGGAACAGTAGGAGGCGGTGTAGTGGAAGGGCAAGTGCAGGAGTATGCGCAAAAGAGCAGCCTGACAAAAGAATCGGGTTACCTGCATTTTTCTCTCAGCAAGGATGTCTCGCATAAGGAGGAAGCAATCTGCGGTGGGAAGATATCTGTTCTCGTTGATGCAAACCCGGTCAACCACCTCTCAGTTTTTAAGGCGATCAGGCAATCCATCTTCGAAAGCACCCCAGGTGTTCTTCTAACAATGGTAACCGTTATCAGGGAGGCAAAGGTTCTCATAAACCGTTACTGGATGACACAAATGAGCAGACCTGCATTACCGGTTGAATTTATGGAGAAAATTGAACCTGAGGTGATGAGCATGCTGTCTTTATCAGGCAAAGATGATTTCAGGAAGCTTGAACTTTCCATTCCCGGGGAGGAACCCGCTTCCATCTTTTTTCTTGAACTTATCATGCCTTCTGAACACCTGGTGATCGCAGGCGCAGGACATATCGGAAAAGTTGTGTCTCACCTGGGGAAGATGCTTGATTTTGAGGTTACTGTAATTGATGACCGGGAGGAATTTGCCAACGCCGGAAATCTGCCCGATGCAGATCATATCATTGTGAATGACATTGGAGAGGCGATTCAGAAAATTGAAAAGAACCATAACACATATATTGTTATTGTGACCCGCGGGCACAGTGATGATGCTAAAGCATTAAAGCCGTGTATCGGATCCGGTGCACGATATATCGGAATGATAGGAAGCAGGGCAAAAACGGCAAAGATGCATAAGGATTTTGTTCAGAATAAATGGGCGACCGAAGAGCAGTGGGACAGGATCTTCACGCCAATAGGGCTGGAGATAGGATCAGTAACGGTTGAGGAAATAGCAATAAGCATTGCAGCACAGTTAGTGATGGTAAGGAATAGTAAAAGTTAAAATGCAAAATGCAAAATGCAAAATGTAAAGTTTAATCAACAACGAGCAACGAGGAACGAGGAACGAGCAACAATGAAAATGTCTGAAATCTGGGCAATAATACTGGCAGCAGGTGAGTCGAACAGGATGAACCAACCCAAAATGCTTCTGTCTTATAAGGATAAGACGATCATAGAAAAGGTTATTGAAAATGTTCTTTCTTCAGATGTCAGTAAAACGATGGTGGTGCTGGGGGCATACGGAGACGAGATACTTAATACTATAAAGCGGCTTCCAGTAATGCATTGTTACAATGAGAATTACAAACAGGGAATGATTGCTTCAGTAAAATGCGGACTCAGTAACCTGCCTGAAGGATTTGAAGCTGCACTGGTGTTCCCGGGCGACCAGCCCGGGATAGGAGCTGATGTGATAAACAAGCTGATTGAAAGTTTCCGGAAGTCAGGGAAAAAGATAATTATCCCTGTGTTCCGCAGGAAGAGGGGACATCCGCTTCTGATCAGCCCTGATTACAGGGATGAAGTAATGAAACTCAGTTCGCAGGAAGGACTGAGGGAACTCGCCATAAAATTCTCCGCTGATGTTCTTGAGGTCACCGTAAATGACCCGTATGTTTTAAGGGATATTGATACAATGGAAGATTATATTAATGAATTAAAACAAATCACCTGAATATGGAAGAAACAATTCGTTTCAAATTAAACGGCAAGAAAACCGAACTGGCTACCGATCCGAATCAGACTCTGCTCTGGGTTTTGCGGAACCATCTCGGACTTACCGGGACAAAGTACGGCTGCGGAATAGGATTCTGCGGTGCCTGTACCGTGCTGATTAACAATGAACCTGTCAGATCATGCATGGTGCCTGTCAGTGAAGCAGCCGGAAAGACTATTGTCACCATCGAAGGACTAGCCAAAAAAGGCAAGCTCCACCCTTTACAGAAAGCATTTATTGAACATGATGCTCTTCAGTGCGGATTCTGTACACCGGGAATGATAATGACTGCTGCCGGTCTGCTGAAGAAAAACCCTTCTCCGACACCCGGGGAAATAATTGATGGTCTGGAAGATAACCTTTGCAGGTGCGGGGCACATAACCGTATCATTGACGCTGTAGAGACAGCAGCAAAAGAAATGAAAGGAGGAAAGTAATCATGAGAAAAACAGAAATTAAAAAGAAAGAATCTTCACTGGCTGAAAATGGCAAGGGGATGAAAAGAAGGAGCTTTGTAAAACTGCTGGGTGGAGGAATTTTTATTTTCTTCCAGCCATGGAATATATTCGATTTGGCAGCATTACCGGCAGACCAGGCCAGGAGCCTGACAAAAGACTATAATGCATTTCTCCGGATAGCTGAAGACGGAACAGTAACATGTTTCACCGGCAAGATTGAAATGGGACAGGGAGTTATCACTTCACTTGCGCAGATGATGGCCGATGAGCTGAATGTTCCGTTTGAAAAAGTCAAAATGGTCATGGGTGATACAGATCTGTGTCCTTATGATCAGGGTACATGGGGATCAATGACAACCCGGAGTTTTGGTCCGAATATGAGAGCCGCTGCAGCTGAGGCAAAAGCAGTCCTGCTCGACCTGGCATCTGCACAGATGGGAGTGCCTGCTTCACAGCTTGAGGTAAGGGACGGAATTGTCGTTGAGACTAATAACACGAAGAATACGGTTAGTTACGGCCAGCTTGCAAAAGGTAAAAAGATTGAGAAATTTCTTGATACCAAACCGGCTGTTGAGGATCATACTAAGTTCACATATGTCGGGAAGCCTTATAAGCATACCGATGCAAAGCTGAAAGTCACAGGTGAGGCAAAATATGCAGGGGATCTGAAACTGCCCGGAATGATCTTTGCAAGAATATTGCGGCCACCATCTCACGGGGCAAAACTGACATCAGCGGATGTGTCAGGAGCAGAAAAGATTGAAGGCGTAAAGGTTGTGCGTGACGGAGATTTCATTGCCGTGGTAAGCGAAAACCGTGACAGGGTTGATGAGGCCATAGTTAAGATCAAAGCAGATTATTCATTTGATGAGCTGAATGTGAATGACAGGACTCTAAAGGAATGGATGCTGAAAGCTGATTCCCGGGTAAATGTTGTTAGAACAGCGGGTGATCTGGCCGTTGGCCGCCAGCAGTCAACCAAAGTATTTGAACATACATATAATGATCCATACCTGGCACATGCAGCAATAGAAACCCATACTGCCCTGGCGGTATTTGAAGGGGATAAGGTGACAGTACGGGCCTCGACACAGTCACCCTTCGGACTTCAGGACGGGATTGTCCGTGAGCTTGGCCTTCCAAGAGAAAATGTAAGGGTAATAACGCCTTTTGTAGGAGGAGGTTTTGGAGGCAAGGCTGCATATCAGCAGGGTGTTGAGGCAGCCCGGCTGGCTAAAATGACAGGGAAGCCTGTAATGATTGTATGGACACGCGATGAGGTATTCTTCTATGATACGTTCCACCCGGCCGGGGTAGTCAGGATCAATTCAGGTATAGACAATGACGGCATGATAAAAATGTGGGATTATCATGTTTATTTTTCAGGTACAAGGGGCGCTGATACCACTTATGATGTTCCCAATGCCACCACGACAAGTTACAGCGAGAATGCAAAGGTATTTCGCGTACATCCTTTTGGTACAGGGCCATGGCGCGCTCCCAATAACAACATGAATACTTTTGCCAGGGAATCGCAGATCGATATAATGGCTTCTGCCGCCGGAATTGATCCGCTTGAATTCCGGCTGAAAAATCTGAAGGATGAGAAGATGATAGATTGCCTGAAATCGGTAGCGGACAAATTCGGGTATGTCGCCGGCAAGGCTCCGAGCGGGAGAGGAATAGGAATAGCCTGCGGAACAGATGCAGGTACATGGGTGGCAACGATCGCCGAAATTAAAATGGATAAAAACACAGGCAAGGTCACAGTGGTGCGTATCGCCTGCTCACAGGATATGGGATTATGTGTCAACCCTCAGGGTGCGCTTATTCAAATGGAGGGCTGTATATCCATGGGGCTCGGATATACTTTTACAGAGGAGGTCCGGTTTGAGGGAGGTAATATCCTTGACCGTAATTATGATACTTATGAGATCCCCCGATTTTCCTGGATGCCAAAAATAGATTGTGTGATACTCGACAGAAAGGACCAGGCACCCCAGGGAGGAGGCGAGCCGGCTATTATTGGAGTCGGAGCGGCTGTCGGCAACGCAATATTCGATGCTACGGGTGCAAGATTGTTCAGGATGCCGTTTACACAGGCACGGGTGCTGGAAGCACTGAAAAATTTGTAGGCAACGGGCACCGGGCGACAGGCGTCAGAAGGAATCTCTTGCTTTAATTCATATTAATATACGATACTTATTTACTTTTATTAATAATTTTAATGGAATATCTGACTTTGATATATTGTCTATACAGATATAATCAATAAACAAATTCCGGAAATATGAAAACAAATGCAAAGAATCTTCAGATTACATTATCAGCAATGATAATCCTGGCTTTTCTTATAATGCCTCTCAATCTTAATGGTCAGGCAGGAAAAGCTAATTTTGCCGGCACATGGGCATTTAATGCTGATAAGAGCGATATGGGAGGAGGTCCGGGCGGCCCACCGCAGGGTCAGCCGCCTCAGGGTCAGGGACAACCCGCGCAGGGTGGAAGAATGGGAGGTTTCAGAGGTGACTTTATTGCCACACAGGAAGCCAATCTTCTGACAGTGGAACGTACAATGACCCCGCCTGGCGGTGAAACTGTTAAAACCACATCCAAATATACACTGGATGGTAAAGAAAGCGTTAATACGACCGGCAGAGGTGAAAGCAAATCGATTGCAACCTGGTCAGCCGATGGTAAAACTCTTAAGATCGCAACTTCGCGCACATTCGATATGGGCGGCGAATCAAGGACCATGGCTTCCACAGAAGAATGGACTCTTACAGATGCCAATACTCTTACGATTAAAACAGTGATGAGTACACCGGGCGGAGAAAGGACTACCACGATGGTTTATAACAAGAAGTAGTATCTGATTTTTTATGGAGAAGAAAAGGAGGATTCATTGCGAATCCTCCTTTTTTGATCTGATCGTTTTTAAATTATTGTAATCCTGCATCGCTTAATTCCTTTTTTTCCAATGGTTTTTTCCCATCCGGAGATCTTTGATCCTTGATCATTTCAATCAGATCTTCTCCCGCCAACCTGAATTTATCAGAATTTTCCGGTATTTCGCGATAAAGAACCGTCCCGGGCTCAAGCCCTTTCTGTATTACAATCTCCTTATCATTCGATGCCCCGGGAACAACAATCTGTTTTAAACCATTTTTGGTATAAACCACCGGGATGCTGTCAATCCCTGTGTGAATACATTCATTCGGGATATATGTGACATTTTCCAGTATATTTATTATGATCTTATTATTTGTTGTCATAGAAGGCCTGAGCGAATAATCCGAACCGTCAATCTTAACCATTACCTCAAAGACTTTTGAATCGCTGTTCTGAAGCTTTTCGCCGATATTGGCAACAGTGAACACCGAACCTGTATATGATTTGTCCGGGAAAGCATCAACCGTGACGTTAACAGGCAGTCCGGGTTTTACTTTACTTATATCGATCTCGCTTACATATACTTTTGAAAGCATTGATGAAAGATCGGGTAATGTGGCTACAATACGATCCATAGGGTTTATGGATCCCCCCGCTTTTCTTTTGTTCCCAAGACGGTCTTTTTTATAGATGACCATTCCCGATGATGGGGCAGTAATTACAAAACCGGCCAGAACCTCTTCATAGTCTTTGACTCTTCTTTCAAACCTGTTGAGTCTCGTATTAATGTTCCTGATTTTTGTATTAGCCTGGGCTACAGCAAGGGTATAGCTTCTCCTTAACTGTTCCAGTACCCTTTGAGATTTGTCAAAATTGATCTCCGCCTGACGGATTGTAGTAGGTGGTTCATATTTTGAGTTTCTGAGAGTTATTTCTGCCTCCTCCACTGTATGGATCTGATTTTCGATCTGATTTCTTAAGCTACTTAGAGTCACGGCAGTATCCAGCAATGCCATTTCCAGGTCAGTATAGATGGTAGCGACTCTTTCCCGTTCATCCTTTAATGTATTATCGAACTCTGTTCTGTCCAGGGTCGCTACCCAGTCTCCCTTATTGACTTCAGTTCCTTCTGTTACGAGATCCTGTATTTTGATATTCATTGCCCTGATATCTCTTTGCATTGTCAGTACAGGCGCACTGATATCAACG
>CAZLCF010000060.1:0-14068 GCA_964557905.1 uncultured Rikenellaceae bacterium
GAATAAAACCGGATGACATGGAAAGCGGGACTCTTAAAGGAAAAAAAATACTGATTGTGGAAGATGACCTGTCAAGCAGACTGTATCTGAATAAAATACTTGAGAGGGCAGGTGCTGTTCTTGTCAATGCAGGTGATGGTGTGGAAGCAATTCATGTTACAGAAATCAATCCGGATATTGATATTATCCTTATGGATATTCAACTCCCGGTAATGGATGGCTATACTTCCGCAAAGAAGATCAGGGAACTCGGGAGAAACATAAAAATAATTGCTCAGACAGCTTATGGCATGTCTGGAGATATGGAAAGTATAATTGGCTCAGGATTTGACGATTATATTCTTAAACCGATTTACGCTAACCAGCTGATAGAAAAACTTGCCGCCTTTTTCTTAAAATAGAATCAACCGGATAATTACGGAACAAGATCTTATTCCCTGTAAGCAGAAATCCCTCTGAATTCCTTCCTGAATACTTCAATCTCACTCATCCAACGTTCTTTTTCCCTCTTCACAGGAGTCCGGCTCATGAGGGAGGATCTCATTATTGAATCTCCCGACAAAATATCAAAAGGCATAAGACGGAGCTCATATTCATAAGGAGGCTGGTTAAATTTCATTTCACCGGGCGAGGTTTCAAGGATTGCATCAAATATATCCAGAGCAGTTGCCACCGGATAATAACCTGCCGGATCAGTTACATGGATCTGGATACCGTTACATGGTTCGCCGCAATATTTGTTGAATGTGGGAATGAAATGGTGTATCCTGAAAGCGCAACCGGGAATTTTACGGCGGTCAAGATTCTCCTTCAACTTTTCAGCATTCAGGAAAGGAGCACCGAAAAGTTCAAAGGGAATGGTAGTTCCCCTGCCTTCAGAAATATTCAAGGCTTCAATAAGAACTGTTCCGGGGTATACCAGTGCTGTCTGAAGCGTTGGCATATTAGGTGAGGGCAGTACCCATGGCAGTCCTGTTTCTGAATATATGGAATGCCTGTGCCATCCCTGCATCCACACAATATTTAATTCACACTGAGGATAATAATTCACCCTGAGCCATAACGCCATTTCACCAATCGTCATTCTGTGGCATAAAGGTATTGAAGCTCCGCCGACAAAAGTGAAATATTCTTTTTTAAGCACCGGGCCATCAAAAGGAAGCTTCCCAACAGGATTTGGACGGTCGAGTATCCAGACGGGAATGCCTGCTTCAGAACAAGCTTCCATACATAATTTGACAGTCCAGATATAAGTATATAGCCTGGCTCCAATATCCTGTAAGTCAATTAATAACACATCAATTTCTCTCAGCATCCCGGGTGTCGGCTTCCGGTTTTTACCATAAAGGCTGAAAACCGGGACTTTAAAAACAGGGTGAATATCTCCTTCCCATTCGATCATATTATCCTGTGTCTGCCCGAAAATGCCATGTTGCGGGCCAAAAATTGCTGAAAGTCTGCAATTACTATTATTGAAAAGAATATCTATTATATGATCAAAATCTTTTGTAACGCTGGGAGCATGGCATAAAACTCCGATTCTTTTCCCTTTAAGCTGTGCAGGAAATTCCTTGTTTATTATTTCCAGTCCTGTAAGAACCATTATTGAATTTAATAATACAAATATACCATTTAACAAGATGAGTCATATTAAAACATATTCTGCCTTCAACTCAAAATGAATTTTCTTTCCTATGTTTATAACATGAAAAAATTTAATATATGAAATACAAATCTATAAGGCTTCTGTTTGTAATCATACTGTTTATTATGTTGCTTTCAGCCTGTAAGAATGCTGAAAGGAAAAACATCAGTATAATTGAAACCACCGACCTGCACGGTGTAATCCTTCCATGGGATTTCATAGAGAACAAAAAGCTGGATGCTTCACTTGCAGGTACAGCCGGGTATATTAAAGAACTGAGGAGTAAAAAAAACGCTGTTTTCCTGCTTGACGACGGCGATAACTTGCAGGGCCAGCCTGCTGTTTATTATTATAATTTCATTGATACGGTTTCGCCCCATTTTTTATCTGAAGCCATGAACTGGCTTGGCTATGATGCCTGTACAGTGGGGAATCATGATATTGAAGCGGGCCATTCAGTTTATGACAGGCTGGTGAAGGAGTACAAATTTCCTCTGATGGCAGCCAATGCTGTGGATGTCAGAACCGGTAAGCCATATTTCAAGCCCTATGTTATTCTGGAAAAGGAGAATATTAAGGTTGCGGTCTTAGGACTGATAACTCCGGCGATTCCAACCTCGCTGCCTGAGGAACTCTATTCCGGGATTGAATTCAGGGATATGGTCGAAACAGCAAGGCTCTGGATGCCGGAAATACTGAAACAGGATCCCGACCTTGTGATTGGATTATTTCATTCCGGATGGAACATTGAAAATGAAGAGTACAAACTGAACGATACCCTGAATGAAAACGGCTCATCCGCCGTTGCCTGGAAGGTTCCGGGATTTGATATTATTCTTTGCGGACATGATCACAGTCCGGCAAACGAAAAATTTGTGAATTCAAGGGGAGATACGATCCTTATCCTTAACGGGGGGAGCAGATCAGAATATATAGCACGTGCTGATGTCAATTTTTCTTCTAAGAAATTTAGGGGTAAAAAGAATAAAACAATTTCAGGGCAGCTTGTCAGAGTGGCAGATTTTGTTCCTTACCCGGAATTTATTGACCGTTTTGAATCTCAGGATAAAATAATTAAGGAGTATGTAGCAAGGGTGATCGGAAATTCACCGGCATCAATAACCTCACGTGATTCATATTTCGGACCATCCGCTTTCACTGATATGATCCACTCAATACAGCTGGAAATAACTGGGGCTGATATCTCCTTTGCGGCTCCTTTGTCATTTGATGTTGAGATTGCCAAAGGTCCTGTAACTGTGGGAGATATGTTCAAACTTTACAGGTATGAGAATATGCTTTATACAATGACGATGACAGGAGAGGAGATAATGAAATATCTCGAATATTCCTACTCTGAATGGCTTAACACTATGAACGGACCTGATGATTTCCTGCTTAAGTACAGGCTTGATGAGAACGGAAAACCTGTTATTACTGACGGGAGGGCCTGGCTCAGAAATGCCTCCTATAATTTTGATTCCGGCGCAGGTATAAATTATACTGTTGATGTATCCAGGCCTGAAGGCAGCAGGATCAATATCAGTTCTTTCACTAACGGACGGCCTTTTGAAAAACAAAAGTCTTATAAAGTAGCTGTAAATTCGCACCGCGGTAACGGTGGAGGGGGCCATCTTACCAGGGGCGCCGGCATAAAACAGAAAGATCTTCGCACCAGACTGGTTTCTTCAACTGACAGAGATCTCAGATATTATATTCTGAAATCAATTGAAACAAAAAAGATTCTGAATCCGGCACCATTGAACAACTGGAAAATCGTTCCGGAAAAATGGGTGAAAGACCGTATTCCGCATGAATATTTATTATTATTTGGTACAACTAAATGAGTATATTTATTGTTAATAGAATAAGTTTTATTCAAGTTTAATTATTCCAGTTATGAAAACACGGTCCTTCAGTTTATTAATGACTATTATTATAATCGTTTCAGGTAGTCTATTTACAGGTGCCGACAGCAATGCGCGGCCTCCGAAAAAGCCCAGGAATATTATATTGTTTATTGGAGACGGAATGGGTGTGGCGCATGTATATGCAGGTATGACAGTCAGTCAGCAGCCATTTTCCCTGGAACAGTTCCCTTTCTCTGGATTCAGCATTACAAATTCGGCAGATAATTATGTTACTGATTCCGGAGCGGGAGCAACGGCAATTGCCTGTGGAGTCAAGACAAATAACGGAATGATAGGAGTATTGCCTGATAACACAGCTGTGCCTTCAATAGTAGAAATCGCACACAAGAATGGTCTGGCGACGGGCGTAGTAAGCACATCTGCAGTCACTCATGCCACTCCGGCGTCATTTGTAGCTCATAACTCGGGTCGTGATAACTATGAGGATATTGCCGGAGATTTTCTTAATGGCACACTAGACCTTTTTATCGGAGGTGGAGAAGACCATTTTCGCAACAGGAAAGACGGCAAGGACCTGACTGTTGATTTGAAAACGCAGGGTTTTGATGTTGTTTATACTCTGGATGATCTGAAGGCTTCAAAATCCCGGAAAATTGCAGGCTTGCTGGCAAAAGAACATATGCCGACTATCTTGGAAGGAAGATCTACTGCACTTGAAGCGATGACCAGGAAAGCCATAGAAACCCTGAACCAGGATAAAGATGGATTCTTCCTGATGGTGGAAGGTTCAATGATCGACTGGGGTGCCCATGAAAACAATATTAGCTACACAGTGACGGAAACGCTTGATCTTGACAGAGCTGTGGGAGTTGCTCTGGAGTTTGCCAGGAAAAACAGGGAAACCCTGATAGTAGTCACCGCCGATCATGAAACAGGGGGACTTACAATTCCCGGAGGCAGCCTTGAAGAGCATAAAATCATAACAAAATTCTCCACAACTGGCCATTCAGCAGTCATGGTACCTATTTTCTCATATGGTCCGGGTGCAGATCAGTTCTCAGGAATAAATGAGAATACTTTCTTCCTTGACAGCTTTTTGAAACTGCTGAAAATTAGAGAATAAAATATTGCAGCAGGAGTTTTCGTTATAATGGCAGAGACCTGTCGCCTCTGTTAAAATTATGGTTAAAAGGTCAGTTCAGAAATCTGAAAATCGAAAACTGCCCCTTGTTGAAGAGTTCTATTCAATCCAGGGAGAAGGATTTCATTCAGGAAAAGCCGCATATTTCATACGTTTGGGCGGTTGTTATATAGGATGCAGCTGGTGCGACACACCTGCCTCCTGGGATCCGGAGCTTCACCCTATGGCAGATACTGATGATATTGTTAAACGTGTGATTGATTCTGGCACAGATTCTGTTGTCGTAACCGGTGGTGAACCACTGATGTGGAACCTCGATTACTTATGCTTGCAATTGAAAAAGAAAAAAATTTCTACATATCTCGAAACTTCAGGAGCATATCCTGTCACAGGTAAATGGGACTGGATCTGTCTTTCTCCGAAAAAAAATATGCCTCCGGTTGCAGATATATGCTCTTTAGCTGATGAGCTGAAAGTCATCATTGAAGATAAAAGTGATCTTGAATGGGCAGAAAAATTCCGCAGAAAGGTTAATAAACAATGCAGGCTATTTCTCCAGCCTGAATGGAGCAGATTTGAAGCGATAATACCGGAAATTGTTGACTATGTCAGAAATAACTATGAATGGAGGATATCGCTGCAGATTCATAAATACATGCATATACCATAGGGCAATGACGCGGTTTCTGATCATAACTTTACTCTTTCTAACCTCCTGCTCAGCAACGAAGACAGGATTTTCACAAAGTCTGCATACCACATCCAGCCGGGCTGTTAAAGCTTATAATGAAGGTGTTGCAGCATATGATTATCTTGAGTATGATAAAGCCGAAACATGGTTCACGGATGCGCTGACAACAGATAAAAACTTCTATGAAGCATATATGATGCTCGGAGAACTATATACAAAACAGGGAAAGTATGGTCAGGCGGCAGAGAACTATAAGACAGCAGTCAGGCTTGATTCATTAACCTATAAACCCGTCTTTTTTGCGCTTGCAAATGCCGAATTGAAAACGGGCGATTATGCAAACGCACTTACGCATTATAAAACTTACCTGAATTATAAGGGAGGCTCTGAAAAGAACAGGACCAGCGCAGCCAAAAACATCCGAAACTGTGAATTTGCTGTTGAAGCACTGAAGAATCCTGTGCCTTTCAGTCCTGAAAATATAGGCAGTTCAATTAACACTGCTGATGATGAATACTGGCCCTCAATAACTGCTGATGGACAAACTTTAATGTTTACAAGGCAGTCAAAATCCGGGTATAGCCACACATTCAACATGAATTCCCTGCAGGAGGATTTTTACATAAGCTTTCTTTCGGAAAATGGATGGGGAACATCGGTCAATGCAGGAGAACCCCTTAACACAAGCTCAAATGAAGGCGCTCAGACACTTTCATCAAACGGAAATTACATGTATTTCACGGCTTGCGAAAGACAAGGCGGCCTGGGGAGCTGTGATCTATATTTCGCGGCTTTTAGTGAAGGACACTGGACAATGCCTTATAATCTCGGATCACCTGTGAACAGCCCAGCCTGGGAATCAACGCCATCAATTAGTGCTAATGGAAATCTTCTTATCTTTTCGAGCAACAGGCAGGGAGGATACGGTGGAAAAGATCTGTGGTATTCGGTTCTCAGGGATAATGGAACATGGTCAGCGCCTGTAAACCTTGGAGACAGGATAAATACCGAAGGTGATGAGATGTCTCCATTCATTCATTTTGATGGAAAAACTCTCTATTTTGCCTCTGATGGCCATCCCGGAATGGGTGGATTTGACATTTATATGGCAAAGATGAATGATGACAGCACATGGACAGAACCGCGGGACCTTGGTTATCCGATAAACACCTTTAATGATGATATGGGGCTGGTAATTGAGACGGGAGGACAGAAAGCATACTTTTCTTCTAAAAGAGACAATGTTACAGGGAAGGATATTTTCTTTTTTAATCTTGATGAATCACTGCGTCCGACCCCTGTTTCTTACCTGAAGGGCAAAGTCACCGATAAGGAAACCGGAAAGCTGCTGAAAGCCGATTATGAATTGATAAACCTGTCGACCAACAAGGTTACGGCCAGAAGTACAACTGACGCATCCGGAAATTTCCTTGTCTGCCTGCCTTCAGGAAATAATTATGGCATAAATATATCGAAACCCGGATATCTCTTTTATTCAGAGAATTTTATGTTTGAAGGTCAGCATACTGCAATGGAACCTTTCATAAAGAGGATCAGTTTAAGTCCGGCAAAGGTGGGAGAGAAGATCACTCTTACCAATGTTTTCTATGAAGTAGATTCCTGGGAACTGAAAAGAGAATCCATGGTAGAGCTAAATAACCTGGCAGATCTTCTCTCGGATAACATACATCTTGTTGTAGAGATTGGCGGATTCACTGATTCAACCGGTACCGATGAACATAATCTGGTCCTCTCGGAAAAAAGAGCTCTCTCAGTAGTTAATTACCTGATAAATAAAGGAATATCACCAGACCGGCTTAAGTATAAAGGGTATGGTAATTCTTCGCCGATAGGCGATAATGTAACCTCAGAAGGCAGAAGATTAAACCGTAGAACCGAAGCCAGGGTAATCGGTCTGAAATAATAAATGGCCGTCTTTTGGTATGACGGCCATTCCCATGTACTTCTCATGCTTGATTGCATTCAGACATTGCTGTAAAATGATTTATCAGATTGCGATCATGGTATTTATGTATTTATTTATATCGATATCTGAGTTTTCAACGATTTTGACGGGAATGGAAAAATAGATACCAGTTCCCGAAAGACCATTGCATTCAATCCATATCGTTCCACCCAGCATCCGGATAATCTTTTTGGCCAGGGTCAGATTTATCGCTGAACTTGTATCATTGTATTTAGTCAACGAGTCGTTTAGATCCTCTGTATGAAGAAATTCTTTGCATTTGAAGAAACCCTGGCCGGAGTCAAGAACACAAAATGTTAATTTATCGTCCCTGAAGTAGTAACCAATCTTAATATAACCCGATTTGGTATTCTTAAGTGCATTCTGAAACAGGTTTCGAATTACCCTGAACACCCTGTTTGTATCAATGAGCACTTCTGTCGTTTCCGAGGAACCGTTTTCACTTACTAATGCAACATCCTTA
Source organism: uncultured Rikenellaceae bacterium (assembly GCA_964557905.1). Lineage (GTDB taxonomy): Bacteria > Bacteroidota > Bacteroidia > Bacteroidales > VadinHA17 > LD21. The sequence goes on from CAZLCF010000060.1 coordinate 7,799, forward strand.
TACACTTCTTTCTTAAGTATTTCCCTGAATTCAGAAAGAAGATCGTCAAGGATATTGTTGAGTTTGCAAATTTTTATATCAGCTTTTGAATTACCCGTATCAATTATTGCTGAATCAAGAAAATTATCAAAAAGACCAATAAGCTGTTCACAGGAAGCAAGGATCTGATCGCTGAATTCCTCACGTTCCTTTTTATTGCAGCCATTCCTGCTCATTAGAAATGAGAGCGCAACTATTGCGTTCATATGCGTTCTCACTTCGTGTGACATGCCTTGTAATATTGTGGGACAGTTAATCATATTATTATCCACCGTACTAATATTCTGATTACCGGGACATTCATCAGTTCTTTGATCAGTATGTAATTTCAGGTTCCGCATGAATATTCAAATGAGAAATGGCTATTTCATTTTTCTCATGATCCGCCTTGCATCCTTCCTGTAAATACTTTCAGATTTATTTATTGATTTTAACTGGTCAATAGCTTTTCCCTTTTCATCGGTTCTTAAGTAGCATAGAGCGAGGTACCATTGTGCATCCTCCAGGAACAAGTTGTCATTATTATCAATCACTTTGATAAATGATCTCTTTGCATCAGGATAATTTTTGACTTCAAAATTTGAAACACCATTAAGCATGGTTGATTCCATATACCTGGGATCAGTGTTCAGAACTTTACTGAAATAAAGGGCAGCATTCCTGTAATCATGGATATTGTAATACTCAATCGCCGTTGAATAATCAGAATTTAAAATGGCTTGTTGAGACCTTGAAGGTGAAGTTACCTCATACGATTTATAGAACCGGTCGAGTATTTCATCAGTGGTCAGACTCCTGCCGTTATAAAGAGTAATGCTGCCAACCAGGATGAAGCCGGCAATAACTGCAGCGTATTTCAGTGACATACGCTTTACCGGATTTTTAACAGGTTTTTCTGCTGCCCTTTTTCTCTCAATTTCTGAAAGTTTATTTCGCAATTGCAAAACATTAGGGTTCTTAAGCAAAATATCAGTTTTTTTCCTCAATTCAACTTCCTTTTGAAGCTTTTCGTTATTTTCAAGTTCCTTCAGGAACCATATTTTTTCAGCTTCGTTCATCTCACCGGCATTATACCTTTCGATGAAATAGGAAAAATCAATTGTTTTCATAATTTTTATAGTTTATATTTTGTAATTATCCATATATACTGTAATCAATTGTATTCCATACACTTAAGAATATCAGCACAATCAGTTTTAATTGTACTTATCCTTTGCAGGCTTTACTAAAACCTGCACCATAAAACCATCGGCCCCATGCAGATGGTACTATTTCCTTGTTTCTTTCACAGGAATTTTATCTTGCCTTTCAGATTAATACCGGGGGAGGGTGAGGTAGCACATCACCTTCACCGCCACGGACATTAATCATTTCTTCGCTAGATAATGCAAACTCAGCAAAAATGTCTTTCGTCTTTTCAAAATTCAGGGTTTCCATAATTTTAATTTTTAAGTATGAAATTAATTCAGGGTAATTAACTTATTTCAATACTACATGTCGTTTATCCCTGATTTGTGACACAAAAACAATATAAAAATAATGTTTATATATTACATAAACAGATAATCAGGCACTTACAAACTTATAAATCTGAAAAAAAATATTAGATTTGATGGAGAAATGCAGATTAATTGAATTTCCGGATAAAATTTTACTGTTTGTTTCTTTATGATCATGCGGAAACATATTCTAAGATTCTTTAAATTTATTCTCCTGACCTCCGGGTTAGTTTGCATTTTTTCAGAGGTACGAGGCACTGTCTCAAACCTTCAGAACCAACCCACCTCCCTTGAAAGAATAAATACTTCAGTAGTTTCTCTTTATTCTGCAGGAAATATTGCAGGATTGATGTCACTGTCCGACAGCCTTAAAATATCATTAACGATTAATCCTCCCGACAGTGCGACTTTGGCTGAAATATATTACTATATCGGAGTCTGCAATCTGGTTGCGGATAAATATAATGATGCCCTTCACTGGCTCAATCTTTGTGTTAATGTAAAAGATGAGCTTGGAATTATCGATAACCATTATGTGAATAGTATCTACGACCTCGGAGTAGCTTATAATTATTTGGGAGATTTTAGCAGAGTATGTAATTATATGTTGCAGTACATAACTATCGGAACAAAATTGTATGGCTATTACAGCTCAGAGATCGCAGCAGCATATTCAACCCTGATCAGCGCTTCACTTGAGAGTAATGAATATGAAAACTTCAAGAATTATACCTTTACAACTCTTGAAATCCTCAGTGCAAATAAAGACGCCTTGCAGGGTTCTGAACTTTCCAGGTTCTACAACAATTTAGGAGTCGGATATGCAAGACTGGCTGATCATGCAAAAGCAAGAATTTACTTTGAAGAAGCCGAATCAATCTATAATAAATATAATCTGGCTAAGGATAATGCCTACATAAACCTGATTAACAGCCTGGCACTGACCTACAGAAACCTGGGACTGAGCGATAAAGAAACGGAATATTTTGACAGGGGACTTGAACTGGCTGTTTCCAGCAATTCATATCTGGCGTTTAATTTGATAAACAGCTATGCAATTGAACTGGGCAATTCAGGGATGACAGGAAAGGGCGAGGAATTGCTTTTAGATCTGCTAAAAAGGTCCAGGAATGTTTATGGTTCCGGTTCAAGATTTTATATTGAAGCACTTGAAAATTATGCTGAGTATTTACGAGAGTATAAGCATGATTATCAGAATTCCATCCTTTATTATTTACCATGTCTTGAATACATTGAGCAGCATGAAGAAGAGGTTGTATTAAGAGACCCGGTAATTGCCGGTTATGCAATTAGTCTTTCACGGAGTGGTGAACCTCTTAAAGCACTGGAAAAGATACAGGAACTGCTGTTTTGGGATATTGACCAGGGAGAACTGCACGGTAAATATGAGAATCCTGAAATATCCGGCTTAAAAGCTGACAGGCGGACTTTGAGAATACTTCGTTTCAAATATGAAATATTGTGGAAAATTTATTCTGGATCAGGCGATCAGGAAGTATTGGAATCAGCCGCGATGACATCTGAACTGATAATTTCCCTGATTGACAGGATAAGGATCAATATAAGCGAGGAAGAGAGCAGGGTAGTGCTTGGAGACCACTACAGGGATTCATATCTTTTTGCTATACGCGATTTTGAATTATGCTACAGGAATACGGGTGGAACCCGTTTCCTTGAAAAAGCTTTTGAGTATGTTGAAAAGAGCAAAGCAGCAGGTTTGCTGGCCGCGACCCGTGAACTGAATGCAGTTAATTTTCATATTCCCCCGGCTATTGCTGAGCTTGAAAAATCACTTCAAAGGGAAATAGGCTTTTATAACTCAAAAATATCAAATGAGAACGCAAAGGAAATCCCCGACCAGATATTAACATCCGAATGGAATAAGAGCCTGCTTGAGGCAGTAAAAATACGGGATTCTCTTGTAATGACCTATGAGAGAGATTATCCCGGATATTTTGCGATCAAATACAATACAGCCGCTCTGGCTATGAAGGATATCCCCCCTATCATAGGCCGTAACGGTAACTACCTGAATTATGTAGTCTCGGATTCCCTGCTTTATATATTCATTGTGAACCGTAAACATCAGCAAATTCTGACAACTGAAATAGATTCCACGTTCTTTACGAAACTAAGGGATTTCAGGATGCTGATTTCAAATTCTGACCTGTCTGCAAATGCCAGGGAAAAGTTCAATTCATATAAGCAGACGGGATATGACCTCTATAAAATATTAATTGAGCCGGTCCGCAAATATCTTATTTCTGACGATTTACTGATTTCCCCGGATAATATTATTTCTTATCTGCCATTTGAAGCATTTCTATCCTCCACCTATCAGGGAGATGATATAGTATACCGTAAGCTACCATATCTTATGAATGAATTCAACATTTCCTATGCCTATTCTGTATCATTCATGAAAGAGACAGTTAACAGAAAGTATGAGAAAGCCCGGGATCTGATAGCATTTGCTCCGGTATACCGGAGAGAGGTCGATATTGATTCATTATTCATTAAGAGACAGGCGAAAAGGGAAATCCTATATGACCTGCCATATGCCCGAACGGAAGCAGAATATGTTTCTGAAATATCTGACGGGACGCTATATATTAATGATAAGGCAAGAGAATCGGTATTTAAGGCTGAAGCAGGAAAATACGATATTATTCACCTGGCTATGCACACATACCTCAATGATCAGGATCCGATGAATTCTGCCATGATTTTCACGCAGAATAACGACATGCCCGAGGACGGATTGCTGAATACTTATGAAGTTTACGGCATCCCCTTGAAAGCAAGAATGGTAGTACTCAGCTCATGCAATACCGGTTCAGGTTTCCTGTCTTCAGGTGAAGGGATATTGAGCCTTGCCAGGGGATTCCTGTATTCCGGCAGTCAGTCTGTGGTAATGTCGATGTGGGAGATAGAAGATAAGTCAGGAACAGATATAATTAAAATGTTCTATGATAACCTCCTCAAGGGAAATTCAAAAAGCAAAGCATTAAAAAAGGCCAGGGCAGTCTATCTGAAAAAAGCCGGCCAGCTTAAATCACATCCTTATTTCTGGTCCTCACTGGTTGTCTATGGAGATAATTCTCCTGTCTATTCTTCCGGAATATTCCTGATAGTAACAGTCTGTATAATAATTATTCTGATATTGACTATTTATTTCCGGTATCGCAAATATTCCTGATATTCCGGATCTTCTTTGACAAGTTCAATTAACGCCTCCTTGCTTAAATACTTCTTCCTGCGTGCATAGATTTCATTTTTAAGATTCATTTTGGCAGCAATCTCCTCATAGGAATAGCCATCAGAGTATAAAGTCAGTATAGCCTGATTATCGGGTTTTAGTTTTTGGAAAGCCCTGCTTACGATCCTTTCAAATAACGATCCGTCTGTTTCCTCATGATTCATTTCATCGGGCAGATCGATATCAAGTCCTGTTGTTTTTCTTTTCTTCCTGAGCTGAGCGCTCCATATATTCCGGGCTATGCCAAAAAAATATCCCTTCAGATCTGTTGTCAGATTCAGGCTCTCTTCTGATATCTGGTTGTAAAGTATAATGATAGAGTCCTGAAACACATCAGATACATCCTCTGTCGTGCCGCTGTTTTTAATAACATAGTTCTTTACTGTTTGAAGGTAATTGTCATACAGCCAATTAAGGGTCTTGTCGTCCTGCTTTTTAATACCCTCAATGATGTTTTTATCTGAGATTTTCTTAAACAACCCCGCTGTGATAAATATAATTGGCAAATATAGTATTTCCGGCCTTGATAATATTTGATATCGGTGCGTGTTTTGAATTTATGGCGTTCACCGGTTATCTTCTATGCAAATTATAAATATCTTTACTTTGTGTAAGAATCTATTTCCGGAAGAGAGATGTCGTTTCCCTTTGTAAAACAGCCTGATGCCATGGATTGCGGACCGGCATGCCTGAAAATGGTTTCAGCGTTTTATAAGAAGATATTTTCTCTTGAAACCATACGCAGGAAGTGTTTTATTACCAGGGAAGGAGTATCATTCCTTGGTCTTTCAGAGGCTGCAGATTCACTTGGATTCAGGACAATAGGAGTTAAGATTCCTTATGAGATGCTGGAAGGAAATGTCCCTTTACCGTGCATTGTTCATTGGCGGCAGCGTCATTTCATTACAGTTTACAAAATTAAAAATAACAGGATTTGGGCTGCTGATCCGGCTATCGGGCTGGTTAAATATGATCGTGAGGAGTTTACCCGGAACTGGGCATCAACTATGGCTGAAGGCAAACCGGCAGGGCTTGTCCTCATAATTGAACCGACACCTGCGCTTTTCGAAAAAGAAAGCGAACATGAAAAATCGCAGGGATTCAGGTTCCTGTTTAAATATTTCCGTCTGTACGACAGGTACCTTTTCCAGCTGATTCTTGGCTTGCTTCTCGGAAGCTGTATTCAGCTGATCATACCGTTTCTTACTCAGTCAATAATCGATATTGGACTTAATAATAACGACATAGGTTTTATCTACCTGATTTTATTTGCACAGCTTGCCCTTGTGATAGGCAGGATGTCTGTTGAATTTATCAGGGGATGGCTTCTGCTGCACATAGGAACCAGGGTCAATGTCGCAATAATTTCCGGTTTCCTTCAGAAACTGATGTCTTTGCCAATTGCCTTTTTCGATACAAAACTTACCGGAGATATTCTTCAGAGAATAGAAG
>CAZLCF010000061.1:0-13991 GCA_964557905.1 uncultured Rikenellaceae bacterium
TTGAACATTTCCGGGCTCTCATCTGAGGTCCCGTAATCGTATGCCCAGCCTGCGCCGGCGGTAAATTTATGATATCTGAGCATATCCATAACACCCACGGCAGGAAGAGCTACCCTGAAGAGCTCAGGCCTCTGAGTCATAACGGCTCCGACAAGCAATCCTCCGTTTGAAGCTCCCCTGACTGCCAGATATTCAGAGGACGTGTACTTATTTTCAATGAGATATTCTGCAGCAGCAATGAAATCATCAAATACATTCTGTTTATTCATTTTAGTCCCGACCAGGTGCCATTTTTCACCATATTCGCCACCACCTCTTATATTTGCGGCAGCATAAATTCCTCCCATTTCCAGCCATAAAGCATTAGTTATACTGAAGTTTGGAGTCGTACTTGAATTGAAACCTCCATAGCCATAAAGCATGGTTGGATTTTTCCCATTAAGCTGCGTGTCCTTCCTATAAGTGATTATCATCGGAACACGGGTTCCGTCTTTTGACTCATAAAAGACCTGAACCGATTCATAGTCATCACCATTAAATGCAACGACAGGCTTTTTATAAACCAGGGCATCTCCTGACATAGGATCCATGCGGTATATTGTAGATGGTGTCGTATAATTCGTAAATGAATAGTAAACCTCCTTATCTTCCTTTTTCCCTCTGAACCCTCCCGCACTTCCGATTCCCGGGAGAGTGATGTCACGAACAAGCTGTCCGTTTTTGTCGTATTGTTTTACATACGAGATGGCATCTTTCAGATAGTTTGCAAAGAAAAATCCCGAACCTGTGGATGGCCGCAATACATTCTCCGTTTCAGGAATAAAATCGGTCCAATTCTCAATGCCGGGTTTTGCTGCATCCGTAGTCACTATCCTGGCGTTTGGCGCATTCAGGTTGGTAACGATATAGAGTTTTGATCCGTCGTTATCAATAATATAATTGTCGCTGTCAAAGTTATTGACCACAGTTTGAAAATCAGAGTTTTTACTGGTCAAGTCCTTGATATACAATTCATTACCTGTAGTTGATACGGAAGCAGTAACAACAAGATATCTTTCATCCTCAGTTAAATAACCGCTAATGTACCTTCTTACCTTGTTGGCTCCGAACACAACTTTATCATCAGATTGGCTGGTACCCAGCTTGTGATAATAAAGTTTATGGTGATCCGTCATTGCAGAGAGCCCGCTGCCTTTTGGTTTGTCATAGCTGGAATAATAAAAGCCATCATTACCCTGCCATGATATATCGCTGAATTTGACATCGATAAGAGTATCACCGATGATCTCTTTTGAAATAGCATCCATTATGATAATTTTCCGCCAGTCAGATCCTCCTTCGGAAATTGAATAGGCAACCTTGCTCCCGTCCTTTGAAAATCCCATCTCGCCCAGGGACGTTGTGCCATCAGTGGAAAATGTATTCGGATCAAGAAAAAGTTCAGGTTCTCCTCCATCCATCTGCCGATAATAAACACTCTGATTCTGAAGTCCGTTATTTTTTGTAAAGTAAGTATAATCACCCTCCCTGAAAGGCATACCATATTTCTCATAATTCCATATCTCTGTGAGACGTTCCTTGATTTGTTCCCTGTACGGTATTTTTTCAAGATATCCGAAAGTGACAAGATTCTGTTCCTTTACCCAGGCAGCTGTCTCTTCGGAAAGATCATCCTCGAGCCAGCGGTAAGGATCAGGTACAACAGTACCGAAGAGAGTATCGGCAACTTCGCCTTGTCTAGTAACAGGATATACAATTTTTTCTTTATTACCGCCTGAACAGGCAGTGAGCATTAACAGTGCCAGTAAATTATAAATGAGTTTTTTCATAGGTTATATTTTTTAAAATTGATCTTTCAAACAGCAATAATTATCAAAAATAGTCAATAGGAATAAAATTCCATGATTTTCAGTGGTTCAAACATTTTCTGATTCCCGGATCTTAGCCCCACGAATATATTTTCCAGCCGTTTATTCTGGCTTTTTTCAGTAATTTCCTGTCCGGGTTAATGCATACCGGGTAACCAACTATGGACAAAGCCGGGAAATCGGCTATTGAATCACCATAATACCAGCACTTATCCGGAGTAGTGTTATTTATTTCACAATACTCCCTCATCCTGGTGACCTTTTCCTGACCGTAGCAGAGCGGTCTCAGGGAGCGTCCGGTAAGATGACCATCAATTACCTCAAGTTCGGAACATATGATATCATCAATGCCGAGCGATTTTGCCATTTCCTGGCAAACAGGAACAGGCGAGGATGAAAGGATCACTGTCCTTGCCTTATTTTCTGAATGCATTCTGATTTCGGATATTGCTTCAGGATAAACGGATGGCAGAAGAATACTCTGTGAGATTTCAACGGAGTGGTCGTTAAATATTTTTTCCGGAATGCCTTTGACCCAGCCCGCCATTTCGTAAATTATCTTCTGAGGATCTTTGACCGATAATTTATAACCAAGCAAAAGCCAGAGAGCATAAATCATATCAGAATTTGACATCAGTCCTTTCCTGTATGCAGACAAGGCAAGTACATTGCCGCTGACCGCTTTTATAATGGTTCGGTCGAGGTCAAAGAAAGCAATATAGCTGTTCACATCAGGTCCTTTTAAAGAAATGATTGCCTCCGGGATTGTAAATAATGTTCAGTCCTCCAGGTATGATCATGATTTTGAATATTTTGGCATAATAAATTTCCCCATCCACGTGATACGGAACCTCCTTTGGGAATTCAAGATCGATTGATGAAGTCTGGAAATAATTAACTCTCTTGTCTTTTATATGATTTCCTTTGGGGACCATTAACAATAGTCTGAACCTGTGAAAAAGGTTCAGTTTTTTGATTGAGCAGACATCCAGCAATCCATCGTCAGCAATAGCTTTAGGTGTCACGAAAAAGCTGCCGGCAAACCTTCTCCCGATTGAAATCGTATTCATAAAGCAATCGGTTTCATGACGGCCGCTGTCACTGACAACAATCATCCTTTTCTCCCTGAAGAAAAGGAGTGTCTTGACAATGTGCCAGACATATTTATCAGATCCGCCTTTCCTTACCTCGCCTCCTTCGGTATAGTTCTGGGCAGCTACTTCAGCATCAAAGCCGATTCCCAGGCCGTTCAGGAAAATCGTTCCATTCACGATCCCTACATCCTGGGTAATCACATTCTTTCTGAAAAATATCTCCCATTCGCTTTCTGTAAACCGGTTTGGAAATCCGGGTATCTGGATGAAGTCATTACCCGAGCCGGCCGGAACAATCCCGGCGACCACTTCCTTTTTATTTATCAGCGGCCGGGCAACTTCGTTAAAAGTGCCATCACCCCCCACTGCGATAATGTACTTTGCACCTTTGTCAGCTGAGATTTTTGAAAGCTCCGCAGCATGACCCTTCCTTTCTGTCAGAAGGATCTCGCCATCAATATTGTACTCCCTTATTTTTTTCTCAATCTCCGGAACCTGGGTAACTGCAAAATTGTTCCCTGCAATCGGATTCACGATAAAGACCCACTTTTCTTTTTTCTCTTCGTCCATATGAATATTATTAATGATATGCTGATTCTATTACGGTTTTAACAGTATCAATTATCTCGTTGTCAGTCTTGTTAATAAGCTCGTCCCTTGGTATAGGTTTATGTATTACCACTTCAAGCCTGGTTCCGAAATTTATATAAAATCTGGTTTTTGGCTTGAAGTCATAGAAGCCATTAAGGGTTACCGGCAGAATTCCTATATTCCTGGACCGGAATAAATAAATAAAGCCCCTGAAGAAGGGATTGATCTTGCCGCTGGTGGTTCTTGTACCTTCAGGAAACAGAGCCACGGACCTGTTGTTTGCTCTTTCTATGAGCTGTTCAAGCATATGACGGGTGTTGGTTACCGTGGGTTCCCTGAATGGAACATAATCAGTCATTTTCAGGAATTTACCAAACACGGGAACCTTCAGAAGACGTTCGTGTCCGAACCATGAGACCTCAGGGTAAAATGACATAATTGCCACTATATCGAAAAGGCTGGCATGATTTGCGATCAGAATATATTTATCTTCTTTGCTGATATTCTCCCTGCCCGTTATATGAATGGTTTTTCCCATAAGCAGAAATACCGATTTTGCCCATAGCCTGGACAAGAAAGAGACCGGTCTTTCAGCATTTATCCATGACAGGAAGATTGCCACGAAGATCCCCAGAGCTGTGTAGACATATAGTATTCCGTAAACAGGGACCGTGAGAACCGTATATAAACCTGAAAATATCATTCACATGAATTTTCCGTGAGCAAAGTAAGTTCTTTTTTTATTTCCAGGAAAGCTTTATGTTTATTATGATTTGTTACTATTTATTTGCCTGAGTTACTGACAAATGCAATACGTTTACTGTCAGGTGACCAGGAGGGTACGTTAATTGTCCCCTGTCCTCCGTAAAGATATGCAATTACCTTTGGCTGACCCCCGGTTACAGGCATAAGTCTGAGCATGACCCGTTTGTACGAAGGATGACTGTTTTTCTCAATGTCCGGAGGGAATGAGATAAAAGCGATCCATTTGCCATCGGGTGAAATATGGGGGAACCAGTTTCTGTATTCATCAAATGTAAGCTGTTCCCTGCCTGAACCGTCAGGTTTAATGCGCCATATCTGCATATTCCCAGTATGGCTGCCATTATAATATATGTATTTGCCATCGGAAGAATATTCACATCCGTCAACATGCTCACCGGCGCTATTATCTGTCAGTGCAACCTCCTTGCCTCCTTTTATTGAATTCCTGTAAATGTTATAGATATTTTTGCCGTCACGCTGAGCAACATATACCACCTCTTTATTATTTGGCGCCCATCCATGCCAGTATGAGGGTGTATTTTCAGTTACCATCCGCGGAGTGCCTCCCTTGAGGGGCAGAACATAAACTGTGGAGCCTCCTTCCGGCAGTCCTTCCCGCTCATGGCTTATAGCCAGCAATTTGCCATTGAATGAAATGCCGTGATCATTATTATTCCTGTCGGCAAAACCGGTATTAAGCTTTTCAATTTCTCCACCGGTTACAGGTATCTTATACAGGAGCCCATCCATATTGAAAAGGAGTTTTTTACCGTCAGGCATCCAGTTTGGCGCTTCAAATCTGTCCGGCTTCTCATATATAACCATTCTTTTGCCGTCAAAAACATCCATTGTTTCAAGACGGCTTCCCAGGTAACCTTCTGTATCGGGATCATAATTATCTCCGACCGGTTTATCGATGCGGACATTCCAGACAATTGCTTCTTCAACGACATCAGGATTATGCGAACAGATGAAAGGTCCTGCGAGTATTTCATCAGGAAGGTTCATCATTTCATATGATCCGATTGCTTCAAGGGGCTCCCCGGGGTGCGCTGCCCTCATGAAAATAGTTTTCCCGGCACGTTCTATCTGGATGATCTCATAGTTCGATCCCTTTGCAAACAATTCATCTTCAGGGTCTTTCATTGGAGCTCCGGCGAAGTCTCTCCATTGCATCACTGTCAGACCGTCACCGTGAAGGACAACAGAGATATGCGGTGAATCATCATTTGTCGATGCCCGCAACATCCATCCTGTTTTTCTGTGAGGGTTACTGCCATTTCCTTTAAATTTAAAATTGGCAGTCATAATAAAATCCCCTTTTATTGCATTATAGAGGAAATGGAATTCATCTCTCTCAAACCATATGTTATAGCCTGAACCTTTCAGGGTATAGCTTTGGTCCGCTGCATCATATAGTGCAGAGCCAGGATTTTTAGGATTCCCTATATCTGTACTATTCTGGAAGATTCCCGTATTTGTATTCTGAGCAAAAGCAAGGTTGAATAGACCACATAAAGCTAAGATCATCAAATATTTCATATGAATCAGAAATTACATTTATGTCAAATATATGCTATGGTAATAAAGATAATCAACTTTGTGAACAAAAAACTTATAAAATAATTCTGCAATCGGTTGCAAAATTGAATTAAAAGTTTTAAATTTGGTAATTGACTGAATGTCAACCTGAGGAAAAATTTAGGATTTTAGGTGATTAATATTTGAATATTAAATAGTTGTGCCTATGGTATGTGCTAATTAATTTAGAATTAAACAGGAGATGTGACGGCATCTCCTGCAAAAATGTTTTAAGAAGTTAAGTTTGATACGTTACGAATATCATCAATATTATTTTTTAACCCCTTAAACTACAAATGTATGGTAAAAGAACCTTCAAAAAGCATTTTCATCCTGAAATGCTTTAAAAAAACCATGCTAATATCTGGAATATGCTTTATTCTGCTCTTGCAGGGCACATTTCAGGCATTGGCGTATTACGATGTAAGTGTCTATAATTCAGACAATTTACAGCAGATCATCGTCAGCGGCCGTGTAGTTGACACCAACAACAATCCCATGATCGGAGTGAATGTTGTTGAAAAAGGAACCAACAATGGAGTGATGACTGGAGCAAATGGGACTTATACTATATCAGTCGCCTCCAGTAACTCAATCCTTACTTTTTCTTTCATTGGGTATGAACCCCAGGAAGTGACTGTTGGCAATCAGACAACGGTGAACATGACACTTACGGTGATCGCTACCGAGCTGGATGAAGTTGTGGTTATAGGCTATGGCACAACGAGGAAAAGAGATCTTACCGGATCTGTTGCTTCAATCAGTGGAGATGTGATGCGCGATGTGCCATCGGCTAATATCTCGCAGGCCTTGCAAGGACGTATATCAGGTGTGGATCTGTCACAAACCAATACCAAGCCGGGCGCCACAATGCAAATCCGTGTCCGCGGTGCGCGCTCGCTTAATGCCAGCAACGACCCGCTGGTGGTGATCGACGGTATCCCCTTTGGCGCGACAATCAGTGACATAAACCCCAACGACATCAAAAGCATTGAAATCCTGAAGGATGCCTCAGCAACCGCCATTTACGGCTCGCGCGGCGCCAACGGCGTTATATTGGTAACAACCAACAAAGGGTATATCGGACAAAAAGCACAGGTAACCTACAATACTTATTATGGTTTGAAAGAAGTCTTTGCCCCATACCCCATGATGAACGGACCGGAATTTGTTGCTCTCCGTGCAGCACGCGGTCAGTATACAAACGGGGTGGATGAATCCGATGATGTAAATATCGATTGGCAAAACTTGTATTTTAAAACCGGCATGGTAGTAAGCCACAATTTAGCCGTTTTGGGTGGTACAGAAAAGGGCAACTACAATTTCAGTGTAGGCTACTACCAAGATGAAGCCGTAGTGCCTTTGCAGGACTACAGCCGTATTTCAATGCGCGGTGCTCTTGACCAGGAAATAGGTAAATTTTTCCGCTTCGGCTTCACCACAAACAACAACTATAACATTACTGAGGGTGCCTGGTTAGGGCTGTATGGTGTTTTGAGCAGTTCGCCTATTGCCAACCCGTATAACTCTGATGGCACGTTGAAAAGAACCATAAGGATGCCGTTAGATGAAAACTGGGTGTATACGACCGAAACTATGGAAAACTTGGGCGATAAATATGCAGACTTACTCAAGGCGTATGGCTCCTACAACACTATATATGGTGAGGTAAAAATCCCCGGCATAGAGGGCTTAAAGTATCGCATCAACGTTGGACTGAACTTCCGCATGAGTAACGGTGGCAGCTACACGGGAGAGGGGGTATTCAGTGCCACAGCTACTACACCATCAACTGCTGCTATCACTAACTCACTTGGCAACACATGGACAATAGAGAACCTGCTAACCTACGACCGCACCTTTGCTGTAAAGCACAGGGTGAATGTAGTAGCGATGTACTCTGCCGAGGAAAGCCATTACCACAGTTCACAAATCAATGCAAAGGATATTCCTGCCGACGCATTCCAATTCTACAACATTGGGCGGGCTGCCGGCGAAATTACTGTTGACCCTAATAACCAGAACTATTGGGAAGCCGGCTTGATGTCGTGGATGGGACGAGCAATGTACTCATACGACAACCGCTATATGCTGACGGCTACCATCCGCTCCGATGCCTCATCAAGACTGGCGCCGGGACATAGGTGGCATATCTATCCTGCTGTATCGGTCGGATGGAATATCAAGAACGAATCGTTTATGAGTAACATCACCGCGATAGATATGTTGAAGCTGCGTGTGGGCTTTGGACAAACCTCCAACCAGGCCATTGACCCCTACGCTACACTTGGACGTTTGAGCACCAGACCTTACAACTTTGGAACTGCATATTCAGTTGGGTACTATGTATCCCAGCTTCCTAACGAAAGTTTGGGCTGGGAGTATTCTGTCACATGGAACTATGGCCTGGACTTCGCCATCCTGAAAAATCGCCTGTCAGGTACCATAGAGTACTATCAGACAAATACCAAAGATATTCTGCTGAGTGTTAATCTGCCTGCTACGTCGGGTGTAACCAGTTATATGGCAAATATAGGGGAAACCCAAAACAAAGGGCTGGAGTTTTCACTCGATGGAGTGATCCTGGATAACCTCAACGGCTTTACATGGCAAGCCGGCATCAACCTGTATGCCAACCGCAACAAACTGGTAGCACTTGCTTCGGGACAAACCAGGGATGAAAGCAACTGGTGGTTCGTAGACTACCCCATTGACTGCATCTTCGACTATGAGAAAATAGGACTCTGGCAGGAGGGGGATGCATATCTGACCAACTATGAACCAGGCGGAAATGCAGGTATGATCAAGGTGAAATATGTCGGCGATTTCAACGCAGATGGTTCGCCGACAAGGCAAATCGGAGCCGCTGACCGGCAAATCATGAGCATCGAACCCAATTTCCAGGGTGGCTTCAACACCCGCATAGCTTATAAAGGATTAGACCTGAGCGCTGTCGGCGTCTTTAAAAACGGCGGTACCCTTATCAGCACTCTCTATTCAGGGGGAGGCTACCTAAATCTGATGACCGGGCGAAGGGGGAATGTAAAGGTAGACTACTGGACAACGACAAACACTGATGCCAAGTATCCAAATCCTGCAGGTGTATTAAGCGGCGACAATCCAAAATATGCCAGTACTCTGGGTTATTTCGATGCATCGTTCCTGAAGATACGCACCATTTCACTTGGTTATGACATCGACAATATCAGCTGGATTAAAAACGCAGGAATTAACAAACTGCGGCTTTATGTCACTGTACAGAATCCATTTGTGATGTTTTCACCCTACCACAAAGAATCAGGTATGGATCCCGAAACCAACTCTTATGGTAATGAAAATGCGGCTGTAGCACTGTCTTACAACCTGAGACGTCTGCTGACGATAGGAACTAACACGCCTTCAACCCGCAACTACTTGATTGGTATTGATTTGACATTTTAAAAAAAGGATAATAATGAGACGTATAATAAAAACTCTTATAGGAACAGCCGTACTGGCGTTGTTCCTGGTAGCGTGCTCTGATATTCTGGAAGAACAGCCGCGCAGTATTTATGAACCCGGTTATTTCAAAACCGAAAAAGGTGTTTATGGCGGATTAACAGCGATGTACGCCCACCTGCGCTACATATACGGACAAGCCTACTACTTTAACGCCTGCGAGACCGGTACCGATGAAGCAACGTGGGCACAGAGTGCCGATGCAAACTTTAAGGACCATGACCTTTCCGGCGTGGGGTCGCTTACTGCCTCTAGCAGCCGTTCTGATGTATTGTGGGGAACCGCATTCGCTAACATCAACACTGCCAGCGGTGTTATTGAAAATGCTGCTGGCGTAGGTACTATTTCGAATGCGCTGATTGCCGAAGCCAGATTCTTCCGTGCATTCGACTACTTTTTGCTGGTACAAACTTTCGGCGGTGTACCTTTGGACCTGGGCTCAGGGGAACTGAAGTTCAACACGACTCCCGTGAGAACCTCCAAGCGCAACACTGTACCGGAGGTCTATACCAAAGCTATTTTCCCGGACCTGCTGACAGCGATAAGCGATTTGCCGGACGCAGGACGTGTAACGGGCGGTGCAACCAAAACAGTTGCACGCCTTTATCTGGCACAAGCTTACCTGACATACGGATGGTGGCTCGAAAACCCAAACAGCATTCCTACTTATCCGGATTGTGCCCGGACCGACCCTGACGGACATAATGCCCAGTGGTATTTTCAAGAGGCATACAACGTAGCAGCAACCGCCATTGACAATCCGGGATCTTTCGGCTTGCAGGCGACATTCTATGACGTTAACCTGGCGCAAAACGACCGCAACAAGGAAATTCTGCTTTATGCCGACCACACGCAGGCAAGCGAATATTATAACGCAGGCAGCCTGACTTATGGCAGTGGCGGCGCCCCGGATAACTTTGCCGGCTGGATGATGCAATGGAACTATACAACCATCAGAAGTGCTACTAAAACAACCTGGGGTGCTGATGTTATAAGTTCTGTTCAGCGTGAAGCAGAACAACACCTGGGACGTCCGTGGACACGTATGGCTCCCCCTATCGGAGTATTTACAACCACCTTCGCCGACAAAACCAATGATTCCCGGTACGACGGCACCTTTACAACCGTTTACCGTGGCAACTGGCCTAAAGGTGGCGGCACCTACACCTCTATTGCTTCGGTGTATAATGCAAACAATCTGACGGTTTTACCAGGTGGGGCAGTACTTACATTCCTGGACAATGATCCGGGAGGTATTGATTACTCTAATTCAGTATATAAAAGTAATGTCGGTGCAGGTGTATTACCTGGAAGATCCGATTTTGTGGTAGCACCGAGCGGCATAAGCAGGGTAATGTATCCGGGGATTTGGAAGATTGGTACCTACCGTACCGATAATGCCGGCGGATTAGGACAACCTAATGCCGGCAGTACACGTCCTTATGCTATTGCCAAATTCTCGGAGCTCTACTTAATAGCTGCCGAAGCAGCAGTGAAGGGCGCAACTACACAAGCTGGTAAAAGCGCCGTAGATTTGGTTAATGTTCTTCGTGCACGTGCAGGAAAATGGCGCTGGGACAACAACGGGAATGTCGCCAAAGTGGCAGACAACAGTGCTGCTATGACCGCTGCAACACCGGCAACTATAACCATTGACTATATTCTGGCTGAACGTTCGCGTGAATATTTTGGCGAAGGTTATCGCTGGTTCGATTTGGTACGTACACAAAAATGGGCAGAAGTTGCTGCCACTTACCAGATTTGCGGAACAGCTTGGGGAGATCATACGCCGGTAACAGTAACGCGCACAATTGAAGCGAAACACTATCTGCGCCCCATTCCGCAAGGCCAGCTCGATGGCATGGAAATGACCGCAGATGAAAAAGCTGCTTACCAGAATCCCGGATATTAGGCTTATGGCATAATAAGTGTCCGCAGTTGGTCTGCGGACACTTTATTTAGATGGATTAGAAATACGACTGATAAAATATTATGCTGAAAAAGAGTAGAAAAGTAATTTTACTGCTTCTACTATCGGTGTATTTTATTGGAGTTAATTCCTGCAATAAGGATGAGTCTCCTTTGGATGAATACAACAACAGTGATGAGGGATTAAAGGACTACTATACTCCTGACGAATATTTTTACATGGGTGTTGCTATATCTCCATCAATTATTGATAACCAGACGAAGGCGGATCTGATAAAGCGTCATTTCAACAGTATTACAGCTGATAATGACATGAAATGGTCAAATCTCCAGCCGACAGAAGGCACCTTCACCTTTACCAATGCAGATAAAATCGTTGCTTTTGCCGAAGCCAACGGAATGAAAGTAAGAGGACACTGTCTCTGCTGGCACAATCAGGTGCCATCATGGATTTTCAAGGACGGGCAGGCGACAGCATCCAAGGAGCTTGTCCTGCAGAGGTTGCGTACTCACATTACAGCTGTCATGACTCATTTCAAAGGTAAGGTATATGCATGGGATGTTGTGAATGAGGCAATTGACGATGGCAGTTCAGTATACAGGAATTCCCAGTGGTATGCCATATGCGGGGAAGATTTCATTATTGAGGCTTTCAAAGCGGCAAGGGCTGCGGATCCGGATGCAAAATTGTTTTATAATGACTATACGGCTATAGATCCGACCAAGAGAGATAAAATTTATAGTCTTCTGGTAAAATTAAAGGAACAAAATCTTGTTGACGGGATGGGCCTTCAGGGGCATTGGAATATAAGCTATCCGTCCAGCTCACTGATCAGTGATGCATTCAGCAAGTATAAATCACTGGGCATCGAGCTTCAAATCACTGAGTTGGATGTTTCAGTTTATACTTCCAATTCTGATCCGGAAAGCGCTTATACTGATGTTATTGCACAAAAGCAGTCAATTGCATATCGCAGGTATTTTGATGCTTTCAGGACTTTCAAAGATGATATCACCGGAGTTACTTTCTGGGGTTTAGCGGATGATTACACGTGGCTTGATAATTTTCCGGTTGCAGGGAGGAAAAACTATCCTTTACTTTTTGATGTGAATCTTGATCCCAAACCGGCATATTTCGAAGTCATTGGTTTTTAATAATATTGCAAAAACCCTAAATAGTTCTTCATCATACTGTAGGGGTAGGTTAGTTTAGGGTTAGAGACTGAGGCCTGCCGGATAGCTGGAGGCCTCAGCTTTTAAAATTTGTTTTTATGAGTGAGATTCTTCAACAACTTTCGCGTTGCGTCGAATTTGGAAAAATAGACAAATCATCTCCGTACCCTCCTGACATGAAAGGGCAGGATGGAGCGGACGAACTTGCCAAACGAGCTCTTAGTGATGGTATAAAACCTGACCAGATTCTAGAAGGCGCACTTATCCCGGCGATGGCAGTCGTCGGCGACAAATTCAGCAGGAAGGAAATCTATGTTCCTCAGATGTTAATGGCAGCTAAATCGATGAGTAGCGCTATGAAGCATCTTAAACCCTATTTTCAGTCAGGAGAGACAAAAAGGAAGGGTAAATTCATCATCGGAACTGTAGCAGGTGACCTTCATGATATCGGTAAAAACCTGGTAGCGATGATGGTTGAAGGAGGAGGATGGGAAGTGATAGATCTTGGTGTTGATGTCGGAACTGATAAGTTCCTGAAAGCAATTGAAGAAAACCCCGGTGCGATACTGGGACTCTCAGCTCTGCTTACCACAACAATGGAAAACATGAAAAAGACGGTCACAACTATAAGGGAAAGACATCCTGGCATCAAAATCCTTGTAGGAGGTGCGCCTGTAACCATGGAATACTGTAAAAAAATAGAAGCCGATTTTTATTCTCCCGATCCGCAGGGAGCAGTAAATTATCTGAATCAAATTGTATCTTAGCGGGAAAATCTCTGTAATGAAGACTATACTTAAGGGCAGGTACAAGGAAGTTGTAATTGATACCGGTGGTCCTGTCATTATAATAGGTGAATCAATAAATCCTACAAGAAGAAAAAAACTGGTTTCTGCTTTGCAGGAAGGCAATTTTGACTATGTGCTCGAACTTGCTGAAAGCCAGATAAAAGCAGGAGCAGATGTACTGGATGTGAATGTTGGATTCCCTGGTGTCGACGATGTAAAACTACTGCCTGAAACGGTGAAAATTCTCCAGGATAAATTCGAAATCCCTCTGTGTCTTGACTCACCAAATCCGAAAGCTATAGAAGCTGCGCTGAAAGTTGCGGAAGGCAAGTGTCTTATTAATTCTGTCAATGGTGCAGAAACCTCTATGAAAATCCTTCTTCCAGTAGCTAAAGAATATGGAGCGGCAATTATCGGATTGTGCATGGATAATGATGGGATAACTCATGATCCGGAAAAGAGACTGGCAATCGCGGAGAAGATTATTGAAAGAGCAGTTAATATAGGAATTAAAGCAGAAGATGTTATAATTGATCCTCTTGCCATGGCGGTAAGCGCTGATCAGAATGCCTGCAAGGTGACATTGGAAACAATACGGCTTGTGCACCAGAAACTTGGCCATAATATTACCCAGGGCGCGAGCAATATCTCTTTTGGATTGCCCGACAGGGAGTCGCTCAATGCAGCTTATATGGCAATCTCCA